>NZ_LWGH01000296.1:0-11810 GCF_001635395.1 Sulfitobacter sp. HI0129
GGGCTGACACGGCGGCGAACAATGCCGCCCCTGCCGCCGCGACCACGAGGGTCAGCAGCGTATCACCGATGGGGTGCGCGGGGTTTGGCCATCTCATGCCTCTGGCTACCACCGGGCGCAGGGCGCCGCCACCACCCCTTGCCCCTGCCGTGCAAAAGGTTCATGGCCCGGAGCAGACGGACAGCCTGCGGCGAAGGAGCGAACCCATGGACAATCTGCGCGGCGCCCTGCTGATGGTCGCGGCCATGGCCGGTTTCGCCATCGAGGACATGTTCATCAAGCTGACCGCCGACGCCCTGCCGGTGGGGCAGATCATTGCCATGCTGGGCCTCGGCGGGGGGATCATCTTTGCCGTGGTCCTGCGGGCGCAGGGCAAGGCGCTGTGGTCGCCCGACATGGCCAACCTGCCGATCCTTCTGCGGGGCATAGGCGAGATCACCGGCACGCTCGGCTTCGTGACGGCCATCGCGCTCACCCCGATCTCCTCCGCCTCGGCCATCCTGCAGGCCACCCCGCTGGCGGTGACGCTGGGGGCGGCGCTGTTTCTGCGCGAACCCGTGGGCTGGCGCCGTTGGAGCGCTATCGCCGTCGGCTTCGCGGGGGTCCTGCTCATCATCCGCCCGGGGCTCGAAGGGTTCGATGCACGGTCGCTCTTTGCGGTACTGGGGGTCGTGGGCCTCGCCCTGCGGGATCTGGCGACGCGGCGCGTGCTGCCGGGCACATCGTCCATGCAACTGAGCTTTCTGGCCTTCGTGGTTCTGGTACCCGCCGGTATCCTGCTGATGATCTTCGCCGCCACACCCGCGGTGCTGCCGGACGGTCTGCAGGCGATATATCTTGCGGGCGCGGTGACCATCGGGGTCTTCGCCTACTACGGCATCGTGGCGGCCATGCGGGTGGGCGAAGTTTCCTTCGTCACGCCCTTCCGCTATTCGCGGATGCTCTTCGCGCTGATCGTGGGCATCGTCGTCTTCGCGGAAAGCCCCGACAGGCTCACCCTGCTGGGGGCTGCGATCATCGTGGCCTCGGGCATCTACACCGTCTGGCGTGAGCGCAAACATGGCCGCCGCACCGCCGCCAGCCTTTCCAAGCCCGCACCCGCGGGCTAAAAGCCGCCAAACCCCCCGCCAAAGGACCCAACATGAGCACCATCGTCGACATCCACGCCCGCGAAATCCTCGACAGCCGCGGCAACCCCACCGTCGAAGTCGACGTGACACTGGAAGACGGCACCATGGGCCGGGCGGCAGTGCCCTCCGGCGCCTCGACGGGCGCCTACGAGGCGGTGGAACGCCGCGACGGGGACAAGGCGCGTTATTTCGGCAAGGGCGTGCTGGAGGCCTGTGCCAGCGTGAACGGCGAGATCGCCGAGGCGCTGGCGGGGATCGACGCGACAGAACAGGTCGAGATCGACGGCATCATGATCGAGCTGGACGGCACCGACAACAAATCCCGCCTCGGGGCGAATGCGATCCTCGGCGTGTCGCTGGCTGCCGCCAAGGCCGCTGCCGATTACTGCACCCAGCCGCTTTACCGCTACGTGGGGGGAACCTCTGCCCGGGTCCTGCCGGTGCCGATGATGAACATCATCAACGGCGGCGAACATGCCGACAACCCGATCGACATTCAGGAATTCATGATCATGCCCGTCGCCGCGGAAAACATCCGCGATGCGGTGCGCATGGGGGCGGAGGTTTTTCACACGTTGAAAAAAGAGCTTTCCGCCGCCGGGCTGGCGACCGGGGTCGGGGATGAGGGCGGCTTTGCCCCCAACATCAGCTCCACCCGTGATGCGCTTGATTTCATTTTGAAATCCATCGAGAAAGCAGGCTACAAACCGGGAGAGGATATTCACCTCGCCCTCGATTGCGCCGCCACCGAATACTTCAAGAACGGCTCCTATGTCCTCTCAGGGGAGGGCAAAACCCTCTCCAGTGAGGAGAATGTGGATTACCTTGCCGCGCTGGTGAAGGACTATCCGATCATTTCCATCGAGGACGGCATGTCCGAAGACGATTGGGACGGTTGGAAAGCCCTGACCGCCGCCATCGGGGACAAGGTCCAGCTGGTGGGTGACGACCTTTTCGTGACGAACCCCGAAAGGCTCGCGCAGGGGATCGAGCGGCGCTCGGCCAATGCCATGCTGGTCAAGGTCAACCAGATCGGCAGCCTGACCGAAACGCTGAAGGCCGTGGAAATGGCCCATCGCGCCGGGTTCACCAACGTCATGTCCCACCGCTCCGGCGAGACGGAGGATGCCACCATCGCCGATCTGGCCGTGGCCACCAACTGCGGGCAGATCAAGACCGGCAGCCTCGCGCGGTCGGACCGGCTGGCCAAGTACAATCAACTGATCCGGATCGAGGAAATGCTCGGCGAAACCGCGGAATACGCCGGTCGGTCGATCCTGCGCGGCTGATCGTGAAGGCGGCTGGGGTCAGCATCACACCGGCCACCACGGCGGCGGAGCTTGCCGCCGTGCAGACGCTGTGCTGGTCCTACCGCGCCTATCTCGAAAACTTCGCCCCGGTGGAACGCCGCCTCACCGAAGTTTTCTATCCGCCCGCGAAATACGAAGCGCTGATGGGGGAGCTTGCGCATATCCATGCCCGCCCGCGGGGGATCATCCTGCTCGCACGGCAAGGCGATACCCCGGTGGGCTGCGGCATGACCCAACCGCTCGATGACGCGACAGCTGAGATCAAACGCGTTTATGTCAGCGATGCGGCCCGGGGTCTGGGCATCGCGCGGCAGATTTGCGCGCAACTCGTCGTACAGGCCCGGCGGGACGGCTTTGACCGGGTTGTGCTGGACACTTCGCGCGCCTTCGATGCGGCCCGCCGCCTTTACGCCGGGCTGGGGTTTGTCGAAACCGGTCCCTACCAACCGATTCCCGAAGAAATGCTGCCGCATCTGTGCTTCTTCCAGAAGCGGCTCTGACGCATCCCGCCCTTGCGCAAGGCCAATCTCAGGCGCACCTTGGCCATATGGATCACCGCGCGTTCATCGCCACACTGCCGCCCCAGCAAAAGGCAGCACTTCACCGCCGGTCGGATGCCGCCGGGCTGAAGCATCTGGCGGGGCATCTGGGCCTTCTGCTGGCAATGGGTGCCTATATCGGCTTCGGTGGCCCCTTCTGGCCCGTGCTGCTGCTGCCCTATGGCATCGTGCTGATGTTCCTCTTTACGCTCAGCCATGAATGTACCCATGCCACGCCCTTCGCCCGGCCCTGGATCAGCGACGTAGTGGGCCACGCGCTGTCGCTTCCCCTGCTTCTGCCCTTCACCTGGTTCCGGTATTTCCACCTCGCGCATCACAAATACACCAACGACCCGGAGCGCGATCCCGAGATTGCAGGCCATCCCCGGCCCACGACCTGGCGCGACTATCTGATCTACTTGTCCGGCTGGGGCTACTGGACCGGCAACCTGAAAACACTGTTCCGCAATGCCGCAGGCCGGATCGACGCGCCCTACCTGCCGGAACGCCGCCATGCCCGGATGCGGCAAGAGGCGCGTATCCTGCTTGCGCTCTACGCCGGATTGCTGCTCTCGCTACTGTTCAGCCCCGCGGTGTTCTGGCTGTGGATCCTGCCCGCGTTGCTGGGCCAACCCATTTTGCGGCTCTACCTGCTGGCAGAGCATGGTCATTGCCCGCCGGTCGCGAACATGCTGGAAAACACGCGGACGACGCTCACGAACCGGGCGGTGCGGTTTCTCGCGTGGAACATGCCCTTTCACGCCGAACATCACGCCATGCCCGCCGTACCGTTCCACGCCCTCCCGGCCCTGCATCAGGACATTCGCGCGCATCTGGCTTCCCTCTCGCCGAGCTATCGCAGCTTCACCGCCGAATACTTACGCAAACTCTGACGCGCCCTCCGTATTTCCAAATGGCCGAAAATCCCGGGGGTCCGGGGGCAGCGCCCCCGCTACGCCTCGATCAACCCCTGCGACGGGAGGCTCACCCGGCCCCCGCCCACAGCCGCCCGCACGCCGGTCGTTCCGGGACAGGAGGTAGGCAGCCCCCGCGCCACCCGTACGGCGAGATAGGCAAAGGCCTGCGCTTCGAGCATGTCCCCGTCGAGCGCGACATCCTCCACCGCCGCAACCGGACAATCGAGAGAGACCTCCAGCATCCGCATCAGCACCGGGTTATGGCGACCACCCCCCGTGACAAGCACCCTTTCGGGCGGACACGGGCAATGCTGCATGGCCTCCGCCACGCCGGCGGCACACATGGCCGTGAGGGTCGCGGCGGCATCGGCATCGCTCAGCTCGCCCACAAGGGCCACCATCTCGGCGAAATCGTTCCGGTCGAGCGATTTCGGCGGTATACGCGCGAAATAGGGCTCGGCCAGAAACAGCTCCAACGCGCCCTGCTCCACCCGGCCCCGCGCCGCCAGCGCACCTCCTTCGTCGAAGGGAAGGTCCCGCCGGGTCTGCAACAGATCATTGATCGGTGCATTGGCGGGGCCCGTGTCGAAGGCCAGCAGCGCGCCTTCGGTTTCAGGCCGCGCGATCGCGGGATCGACCCATGTCAGGTTCCCCACCCCGCCGAGGTTCAGAAAGGCCACCGGGCGGCTCAGACCGATGCTGCGCGCGCAGGCGTGATGGAAAAAGGGCGCGAGCGGCGCGCCCTCGCCCCCCAGTTCGACATCGGCGCTGCGAAAATCCCAGACCACCGGCACTCCCAGTGCGTCGGCCAGCGCCGCGCCGTCGCCGACCTGAAGCGTCCCCCGGCCACGCGGCGCATGGGACAGGGTCTGCCCGTGAAAGCCGATCACGTCGATGCCCTCGCCCCCGTCGAAACCGCGCAGCAGGTCCAAATGCACCTCTTCCACGATCCGCGCCGCGGCATCGACCTCCGGCCCGGACCATTTGCCGAAACCGGCGGCGATCACACGGCGTTGCGGCGCACTGTAGACCTTGTAGCGGCTGGGCCCGAAGCCCGTGATCTCATGCCCGTCGGTGCGCAGAACGGCGGCATCCACCCCGTCGAGAGAGGTGCCCGACATGGCGCCGAGCGCCGTCACCACCCCGGTTCGCGGAATCGCCCTCTGCCTGCCGCCATTCATGGCCTTTTCCTTTGCCTGCTCTGCGCCTATAGATTGCCCCGCAATTCCAGCCGAGGGCAAGGACCATGACGTATCATCCCAAGTCTGACTTTCTGCGCATCATGCAGGAGCGCGGCTATCTCGCGGATTGCACCGATTATCAGGGCCTTGATGCCGTCCTGATGGAAGGCGTGCGCCCCGCCTACATCGGCTACGACGCGACGGCGAAATCGCTGCACGTGGGTCATCTGCTCAATATCATGATGCTGCGCTGGCTTCAGAAATGCGGGCACAAGCCGATCACCCTGATGGGCGGCGGCACCACCAAGGTGGGCGATCCGAGTTTCCGCTCGGACGAGCGCCCGCTGCTGGGGCCCGAGCAGATCGAGGAGAATATCGCGGGCATGGGGCAGGTCTTTTCGCGGTACCTGCGCTATGGCGACGGCGAGAGCGACGCGCTCATGCTCAACAACGCCGAATGGCTCGACGGGTTGAACTACCTCGATTTCCTGCGCGACATCGGGCGGCATTTCTCGATCAACCGCATGCTCTCCTTCGAGTCGGTCAAAAGCCGCCTTGACCGGGAGCAGAGCCTGTCGTTCCTCGAATTCAACTACATGATCCTGCAGGCCTACGACTTCATGGAGCTGTACCGCCGTCACGGCTGCCTGCTTCAAATGGGCGGGTCGGACCAGTGGGGCAATATCGTCAACGGGATCGACCTGACCCGCCGCGTCATCGACGCGGAGGTATACGGGCTGACCTCGCCGCTGCTGACGACCAGCGACGGGCGCAAGATGGGCAAATCCGCGGGCGGTGCCATCTGGCTCAACGGTGATATGCTGTCCCCTTACGAATTCTGGCAATTCTGGCGCAATTCGACCGACGCCGACACGGGCCGGTTCCTCAAGCTTTACACCGAGCTTCCGGTGGACGAATGCGAACGCCTCGGTGCGCTAGCAGGGTCCGAGATCAACGAAGCGAAGATACGGCTCGCCAACGAGGTGACGACGCTGCTGCACGGGGCCGAGGCCGCGCGCACCGCCGAGGCCACGGCGCGCGAAGTCTTCGAAAGAGGCGGCACGGGTGACGATCTGCCCACGCTGACGCTAAGCGCGGCAGAAGTGGCCGACGGCATCTCCATCGTGCAGCTGATCGTCAGGTCGGGGCTGGCCGGATCAGGCAAGGAAGCCAAGCGCCTGATCGCGGAAAACGGCGCGCGCATCGACGATGCGCCGCTGTCCGACGCGGGGCTGATGCTGGATGCGGCGGCCCTGTCCTCTCCGGTCAAGCTGAGCGCGGGCAAGAAAAGGCACGCGCTGGTGCGGGTGGAGTAATGCGCCCGCGGCGCCGGGGGGCGTGATCCCATGCCCCGCCGGAACCGCGTGCAACCTGACGGCAGCTTCCTGGCCCATCCGGCGCGGGGTGCGTTCATGGGCAACCGGGGTATCCTGCACGATGCGCAAGGCCGGTTGACCTACCGCCGCTGGGCCACCCGGGGCTGGGTGATCTGCCTGCTTTCCTTCGCCGGTCGCCCCGCGCGTCCGATCATGGCGCCCGGTCGCTATACGGAACTCTTCTTTCACGATGAAGCCGTCGCACTGGCTGCCGGGCATCGGCCCTGCGCCCAGTGCCGGTTTGAGGCTCATCAGTCGTTCCGCCGCGCCGCCGGTATCGAAGGCAGCATCGGTGCATTCGACAAAGAGCTTCATGCGGCACGCGCCATTCCGCGCGTCTTCGGTCAGCGGCGCCATAGCTCGACCATCGCCGATCTGCCCGATGGCACCTTCATCGCAGGGGACGAAGGCAAGCCCGTCCTCATCCATCAGGACGCGCTTTATCCCTTTACCCCTGAAGGATACGCAGCACCCCGCCCGCTGCCCCGAACCGGCGAGGTCACGGTGCTGACGCCCGAACCTTCGGTGAATGCCCTGCGCGGTGGCTATGCCCCCGTGATCCGGCTCTGACAAGCGGATCAGGCGTTCGCCTTCTCCTCCAGCGTGAGCCAGTCTTCCTCGGCAGCGGAAAGCTTTTCCTGCCGTTCGGTCAGCGCCTGCGTCGCCTTGCGGAACTTGACGGGTTCGCGTGTGAAAAGCTCAGGGTCGCCCAGAAGGGTTTCCAGCTTGGCGATCTCGGCCTCCAGCCGCTCGATCTCCGCCGGGAGCGCCTCCAGCCGGTGCTTTTCGGTGAAGCTCAGCTTGCTGCGCGGCTCCTGCGGCTGTTTCGCCTTCGGCTTTGCCGGGGCGGGCTTTGGCTTGACCACGCTGCCTGCGAAATCGTCCTGCCCGCGCTGACTGAGGTAATCGCTCCACCCGCCCGCATAGACCGTCGCCCGCCCGTCGCCTTCCATGGCGATGGTGGTGGCGGCGACCCGGTCCAGAAAATCGCGGTCGTGGCTGACCAGCAGCACGGTGCCGTCATAGGTGCCCAGAAGCTCCTGCAGCAGATCGAGCGTTTCGACATCCAGATCGTTGGTCGGTTCGTCCAGCACCAGCAGGTTGCTTTCGCGAGCCATGATCTTGGCCAGCAACAGGCGGGCCTTTTCGCCGCCCGACAGCGAACGCACCGGGGCGCGGGCCTGCGCCTCGTCGAACAGAAATTCCTTGAGATAGCCCACCACATGCTTGGGCTGTCCGCGCACCAGCACCTGATCCGCCTTGCCTGAGACGCGCATTTCGGGATCGCCGGTGAGGCTGTCCCAAAGGCTCATGTCCCCGTCGAGCTGGGCGCGGGCCTGATCGAAAAGCGCGATTTCAAGGTTGGTGCCCAGTTTGACCGTGCCCGCGTCGGGGGTTTCGCGGCCAATCATGATATTCAGCAGCGTCGTCTTGCCCACGCCGTTCGGACCCACCAGCGCGATCCGGTCGCCGCGCTGCACGGTTATGGAAAAATCCCGCAGGATCGTCTTGCCGCCGAAGGACTTCGCGATGCCCTCCGCCTCGATCACCTTGCGTCCCGATTTCGGCCCCGATTCCAGCGACATGGCCGCCGTGCCCTGCCGGGTGATCTGGGATGCCCGTTCTTCCCGCAAATCCTGCAACGCCCGCACTCGGCCCTGATTGCGCTTGCGCCGGGCAGAGATACCTTCGACCGCCCAACGCGACTCCGCCTTGATCTTGCGGTTGAGCTTGTGGCGCTGCATGTCCTCTTCTTCCCAGACCTGATCGCGCCAGGCCTCGAACCCTTCGAAGCCGGTTTCCTGCCGCCTGACGCTGCCCCGATCGATCCAGAGCGTCGCGCGGGTCAGCGCGCGCAAAAAGGCGCGGTCATGGCTGATGATGACAAAGGCGGTGCGGGTGGCTTTCAACTCGTCTTCGAGCCAAGCGATGGCTTCGATATCCAGATGGTTCGTCGGCTCGTCCAACAGCATCAGTTCCGGTTCTTCGGCCATCAGCCGCGCCAGCGCCGCGCGGCGACGCTCCCCGCCGCTGGCGGTGGCGACGGGGCGGGCGGGATCGAACTTCAGCCCTTCGCCTGCGCGTTCCACCTTGTACATCTCGCCGGGGTCGAGGCCATGGGCCGCGAAATCGCCCAGCGTTTCAAAGCCGCTCAGGTCCGGATCCTGCTCCATATAGCCGACCGAAACGCCCGGCCCCGCGACCACATCGCCGCTGTCGGGCTCCACCAGCCCGGCCATGACCTTCATCAGCGTGGACTTGCCGGAGCCGTTGCGCCCCACCAGTGCCACCCGGTCCCCGGGCTGCACGACAAGCGACAGGCCCTCGAAGACCGGGTCGCCGCCGAAGGTCAGTGAAATTTCGTTGAGTTGCAAAAGGGGTGCGCGTGCCATGCCCGCCAGCTAGCCATGCGGCGCGCCATGGTCAATGCCCCGCCGGTGCGGTGGCGGAAATACCTCTTCCCGGCGCGGGGTGCCGCGTCAGACCAGCGCGCGCAGCAGCTTCTTGCGGCTTTCGGGTATCGCGGAAATCTCCAGCCCGGTGAAGACATGCAGCGTGTTCATCGCATGATCGACGACCGCGTGATCGCTGACCCGCCCCCCCATCAGCAGGTAGCTGCGCAGGAGCGGCGGCATCTTCCGCAGCCCTTCGGCACCAGAGGGCTGTGGCGCCATTTCGGCGGTCAGATCGACGATGGCAGGGGCCCGGCGCGCCACCTGCAGGCGCGGGGGGGCCAGATAGCGTTCCGCCAGCAGGGCAAAGGCCGCCCCGTAGGGCGCGGGATCGGTGCCTGCGAAAGAGGAACAGCCGAAAAGCAGCCGGATGCCCCGCCGATCCACAAGATCGGTGATGCCGCCCCAAGCGGCGCGCAGGATGTCGGGATCGTGCCGGTCCGGGTCCATGCAAAAGCGGCCCAGTTCCAGCATGGGGCCTTTGAAATCCATCAGCCTGCGCAGGTCGTAATGCTGGGCCGCATGGCTCGCCGGTAAGGCTTCGGCCTCGGTTTCCTGCAGCCGGTAGCTGCAGACCAGCGCGCCGCTCGTGCTGTCTTCGATCAGGATTTGCTGGGCTGCCGCGTCAAAGGCATCCCGCATGCCGGCCTGGCCAAAGCTGCGCAGGCGCAGCACCTCGACCGCCTCTCGGTCCCCTTCCCCTTGGGCCGGGCGCACCACATAGCGCCCGCGCTGAACGGACCGGACCGCCGCGGTATCAGGTTTGTCCGGGCGCGACCCCGAGCATGTCATGGGACAGGGCCTAACCCGACAGCCCCGAAGGACCGATACGCCCGATGTTGCCCAGCAACTGCCGCAGGAACGAGGTGTTGCTGACAGGTGAACTGGTGACGCGGCGCGAAATCGGCACCACCCGCCCCCGATCGAGGCCGAAGCGTTCGATATTCTGCACGACGCCGTTTTCCGTAAAGCTGATGGCCAGCACTTCGCGCTCCACCTCCTGCGGGGCGAAGAAGGCTACGGTCTTGCGCCTGCTGCGTACATAATAATAGCCGCTGTTGTCCAGCACGCCCGCCGAGGCGGGCACGCCCACGGTCGCGGCCACCGTATCGCGGGTGTCCACGCCGACGGTGATCTGTTCGAGCAGGTCAGCAGGCGGGATATAGCCGTGATTCTGGTATTGTGGCGCACATCCCCCGAGGATCAGCGCGGCGCCCAGAAGGATCGCCCCCGCACGGGTTGCGTTGGTTCGTCCGGTGCTGCGCATCTGGGTCTGCCCTCTTGCCCTTGGGGGTGATGGCTTTTATCTCGCATAGCACCCCACAGGATTCAAGAAACGAAAGCAGGCCGCGCATGTCCGACACGCCTTCCCGCCCCCGGGCCGAAACCAAGACGGCGATGCGCGTCTCCGGCCTGTCGCAATCCAAGGACAACAGTTTCGCGCTGCGCCCCGACGCCGAAGAGTTGGAGGCGATTGCCCGCGAACTGGAGCTTTCGGCCTTGCGCAAGCTTTCCTTCGAAGGGCGCGTCGTCGCGCAGGGCTCCCGGGACTGGCGGCTCGAAGGGCGGCTCGGTGCCACGGTCGTCCAGCCCTGCGTCATCACGCTGGAGCCTGTCACGACGCGCATCGACGTGGACGTGGAGCGCAGCTATCTGCGCGACTACGAGGAGCCGGAGATGCCGGAGGCCGAGGTGGAGATGCCCGACGACGTCACCACGGAGCCGCTGGGCGCATGGATCGATCCGGGCGCCGTCATGCGCGAGGCGCTCGCCCTCGAAGTGCCGGACTATCCGCGCAAGGATCAGGCCGAATTGGGCCAGATGGTCCATGCGGAACCCGGCACGGCCCCCATGACGGACGAAGACGCCAAGCCATTCGCCGGGCTGGCCGGCCTGCGGGACAAGCTGAAAGGCGACGAAAGCTGAAGCGCCTGCCCTATGCGGGAATTCCTGCTTGCATCGGCCCGCGTTCGCAGTATTTTGCCGCCCTCACTCCATTTATGGTTGGACATCGTGCAGGCTTGGTCCTACACGCACGTCACGCCCGAATGGGAGTTGATCCGAAACACGGCCCGGCGCGCCCTCAGGCGTCATAGGCCCCGAAGGCAAAGGCACCAGACATGGCTGTCCAACAGAACAAAGTTTCCAAATCGCGCCGCAACAACCGCCGCGCCCACGATTCGCTCGAAGGCTCCAACCCGAACGAGTGCTCGAACTGCGGTGAACTGAAGCGTCCCCACCACATCTGCGCGGCCTGTGGCCATTATGACGACACCGAAGTCGTTGCGCTCTCCGAAGAGGTGGACCTCGAAAACGACGCGGCCTAAACCTTAACGGGCAATTCACGTCGTAATTCAGTCAGATGAGGCATTCGCACCGATGACGGCCCCGACCGATCACAGCATGGCGAAGCCCCACCGCACCCTCATATCCGTTGATGCAATGGGGGGGGATCAGGGCCCCGAGGCGGTCGTGGCGGGATGCAGCGTGTCTGCCCGTCTGAACGATGAGATTGCCTTTATCCTGCATGGTGACGAAGCCCAGCTGCGCAGTCTGGTCGAAAAGCGGCCCGAGCTGAAGGGCCGCTGCGAAATTCGCCATTCCGCGGACGTCGTGACCATGAACGACAAGCCCAGCCAGGTCGTGCGGACGGGCAAGGACACCTCCATGTGGTCCGCCATCGAATCCGTCCGCTCCGGCGAGGCGGCGGTTGCTGTGTCCTGCGGGAACACCGGGGCATTGATGGCGATATCCATGATCCGGCTGCGCAAGCTGCCGGGCGTCAATCGCCCCGCGATCGCGATTCTCTATCCTTCCGCCAATCCGCAGGAATTCAACGTCATGCTCGACGTGGGCGCCGATGTGCGCGCGGATGCCGACGACCTGATGCGCTTTGCGCTCATG
>NZ_LWGH01000297.1:0-6326 GCF_001635395.1 Sulfitobacter sp. HI0129
CATCGAGGTCCTGCTCCCCCGAGACTTCGGCGGGGGAGGAGACTTCGCCTGCCCTCACCTCATCTTGCGATTCGGCTGGCGCGGGCGTTTCCGCGGGTGCGGGTGTTTCGACAGCACGGGGTCGGGGGCGGGTCGTCGCATTGTCGGCCTTGGCCGGAACCGGCTTCGGAGCTTCGCGCGGGGGTTCTTCGGCGCGTTCCACTCCAGGGGCCGCGCTGTTGCCAGCCGCAGACACATTGCCCGTTCCCTGTGGGGGCGCCGCCCGCTTGATGCGGAACTTTCTAGCTTTGGGTTTCGTAGTCATAAAGCTGCTTCGCTTCTTCCAGGGTGTCGAACATATGCAGTTTACCGTGTAGCAAAACAGCTGCCGAGCTTGCGAATTTTTCGAGTGTCGTGGGACTGTGCGATACGATCACGATCGTGGTAGTGCGCAGCCGTTCCTGCAGGATGTCACCGGCCTTGCGGTTGAATTCAACATCCGTGGAGGCGGGCATGCCTTCGTCGATCAGGTACATGTCGAAATCGAGCGCCAGCATCAGCGCGAAGGAAAAGCGTGAGCGCATCCCCGAGGAATAGGTGCCCAGCGGTTGATCAAAGTATTCGCCCAGATTGCACAACCAGCGGCAGAAGCTTTCGACATAGTCGGGATCGAGCCCATAGAGCCGCGCGATAAAACGCGCGTTCTCCATCGCTGAGACCTTGCCGACGACGCCGCCCATGAACCCCAGCGGAAAGCTGATGTTGCACCCGCGCCTGATCTCGCCCTCATCGGGTTTTTCGAGGCCCGCCATCATGTTGATCAACGTGCTCTTGCCCGTGCCGTTGGGCGCAAGGATGCCCAGCGAACGACCCAGTTCCACCCGAAAAGACACCCGGTCGAGGATGACCTTGTGCTGTGATCCGGTCCAGAAGGACTTGGATACGTTTTCGAATTCCAGCATGTCTGCTCCGGTCCGGCTCTGCCTCATCGCTCGGTTCAGCGATGTCCCCAGGTTCTATATACCGAATTTGTCCGCATTATGTCCCAATAGGAAACAAATGTACAACGCCACATGACCCTTGGGAGCGGCATCGATCCTTAATAATCCTTAAGAAACAGCGGGGAAAGGGTGCCTGAGGGTCAGTTGACCTGCTCGTCCGGGACTGCGCGCATCAGGGCCGCTTGGGTCCGGTCCCCGTCGATGTTGAGCACCGGTCCGACGGGCACAGCACTCATCACACCAAGGCGCGTCATCCAGCGGCTGAAGACAGCCGGAACGATGCCTATGACATGGCTGGCGTTCATCTCGGCCGCTGCGGTGGCCATCCGGGCGAGCAGCAAGCGTTGCAGTTCCATGCGTCGCTGCGACGGAATAGAGGGTGCCAGAAAAAGGCGCGTCGCTTCCCAGACCGTGGGGTTGACGGGCGCCTTGAAGAAAAGGACATCGCGGGGGATCGTGTCGATCAGGCCCTGCTGGGCGTCCCGGATCATGTAGCTGTACTGCCCGCATTGGGAGGTGGTCGGGGTCAAGCGGACGCCGCCCAGAACCTCGCCGTATTCGTGCAGAACGATCCAGCGTGCGCGGGGCGTGTCGTATTGGTCGAACTCCATGCCGTCCACTTCGGGCAGATCCCAGCCCTTCGACTGGATGAAGACCTCCCGACGGGCGCGCATGAAGTTGACGAACAATTCCCCGTGATTGTGCATGTTCGTCATTGAAAGCGTAATCGCGCGTACTTGCCGGTTCTGCTCGGACAGGGGCGGCAAAGCGCGCGAGTTCGCGGATTCCAGCCGTTGCCGGGACGCGCGCGCGCTCTTCGACTCCAGTGCCGCAATGTTAAGCTCTTCCTGTGGAATAAGATCAGGAAAAATGTGCTTCCAGGTTCCAATGCCCGGAATGCTCTTTTGAATACCCATGCCCGCCCAACTTAACGTGTTCTTAACTAACCTTAACGTAACTTGTGGTAGCACATTGTGGCCATACTTTTGGCGCAGTGATCGGTCATGTTGCTCCCGAATTGTTTCAATATCAGCCGAATCGTGGCTCCAAGATCACAAAATTCGGAACAATAAGACCCAGAGGCCGGCACATCGGTGCCAACGACGCATAGTAGGAACGTAAAATGAACGATGAGAACGTCAGCCCGATGGAGATGGATTCGCGGCGGTTGTTAACGCAGCAGATCCGCGACTATGCCACCGTCGGCCGAAATATGTTCTGGCAGCGTCAAATCATCTACTCTGCCGCTGTCGTCCTCGCGGCCTATTACTACGACCTGTGGCTGGCGATCTCGACGGTTGCCGTCGTCGCGCTTTCCGAGATCTATGATTACATCCTGTTCCGCCAGATCGCCATATGGCGAGGGCGGAGCCCCCGGATCGCGCGACATTTCCTGTGGCGCATCTATTTCGGTACGATCATCAGCGCCGCCGTCATCTGCATTTACACCATCGGCATCGCGCTGGAGCAGGGGCCGACCACCCATTTCATGTCGCTGTTCTTCCTCTTTGCGGCATCGCTCTTTGCCGCGATGAACAACCACCAGCTGCTGCAGGTACTGGTGCTGCGGCTCACGATCTATGGGGTGACCTTCCTGTTCATCCCTCTTTACGACATCATACGCACCGGCGCGCCACTGTCGTCCGAGCTTTGGATGCAGTTCTTTGCCGTGCTCTTTGTGATCTATTTCATCGTGGATTGTTCGCGCATCTACATGAAGCTCTACCGGACCAACCAGCGCCAGCACGAGGCGTTGAAGGTGGAGCATGAGAAGACGAAGATTGCCTATCAGATCAAATCCGAGTTCCTTTCAACCATCAGCCATGAGCTGCGTACCCCCATGACATCGATCCGGGGCTCATTGGATCTGGTCTGCGGCGGGGCGATGGGCGAAGTTCCCGAAAAGGCGGATAAGGCCCTTCGTATCGCGCAGCGCAACAGCCGCCACCTGATGTCACTGATCAACGAGATCCTCGATCTGCAGAAGATGGAAGCCGGCAAGATCTCCCTTTCCGTCGAACCGCTCGAACTGCATGCGCTTCTGGACGATGCCATCGATCTGAACGCGGGCTACGCGGAGACGCTGAGCGTGGATCTGGTGAAAGGCCAGTTCGACAAGGATATTGTGATCCAGGCGGACGAAAAGCGGATGCAGCAGGTCATGTCGAACCTGTTGTCCAATGCCGCGAAGTTTTCAAAGCCTGGTAGCAAGGTCATCGTAAGCTCTGAAATCTTCGAGGACTTCGCGCGTATCCTTGTGATCGACGAAGGGATCGGCCTGTCGGAGGATCATCGCCACAAGGTGTTCGACCAGTTCTCGCAAGTCGATTCCAGCGACCAGCGTGCCGTGAACGGTACGGGGCTGGGCATGAACATCTCCAAGCGCATCATCGAAGCGCAGGGCGGCGCGATTGACTACCGCAAGAACTCAGGTCCGGGCACCACCTTCTTCGTGGATATCCCCCTGATGAAGGGTCAGCAGACAGTGCAGGAAATGCGCCGGGTGGCCAAAGAGGGCCGTTCCAACTTCGGATACGGGTTGTTCAAGACAGCCTGACCGGCGTCCAGCCCCGCGCTACTGGCAAAGGCGGAAGCCCCCGTTGCGGGCTTTGATGTCGAAATGCAGGTGGTTGGCGTGGGCCGCATCCGATCCGGGGCCGAGAACGGTGGTGAAGGACAGGCAGGCGCCCGCCCGGATCGCATCCTGAAAGGCTTCTTCCAGCGTTCCTTCGCGTTCACGCGGCTCGATCGCCAGCATGCTGCCGTCGGCAAAACCGACCCCCATGATATCCAGCGCATTGCCGTAACTGTGTTCCGAGGGCTTTCCCGTCGGGCTGTTGTTGCGACGGCGGCAGATATAGGACGATCCGTGCTGAAGCGAGGTGACCGCTCCCCGCTCACTCAGGACTTCGGCGGCGGGCAGCACGGTGCGTGTGACCCATTGCGAAAGCGCGAGCGCGGTTTCACAGCGCAGAAAGGTATCGGGGTTCAGCGCCACGCCCGGGGCCGCGGCGTCCAGCCGGATGGGCTGCGCAATACCGCAGGACCCGTCATCTTCATCGCGGATGGGGGCCACGGGTTCGAAACTTGCCCCCAGTTCGGTCAGGGCCGCGGTACAGGCCGCAAAGGCTGCTGGATCCGCTGTGATGGCGAGCGTTTTTTCCGGCGGATCGTCCGTCGCCAGTGTCTCGGCGGGGTCGACATCAACGGGGGCGGGCTCCGGTACGGGCGCCGGGGCCTCGGAGGTTTCCTCCGAGGTTTCGGGCTCTGCCCGTTCGAGTTGCGGCGGGGTCAGCGACGTTTCTGGCGCTTCGGACTGGGCGAGCGCGGGGAGGGCCAGCAGCGACAGGCAGGTCGCCACCTGAACCCGGCTGTTCATCCACATGCTCATTCCGCGAATTCGACCATGACACCACCTGCGTCCAGCCCGGCGGAGACGAGGTCCGCCAGTTCCTGCGCGTCCCAGTTCGTCAGTCGTACGCAACCGTGGCTCTGGTTCTTGAACAGGCCCGCCGGATAGGGGGTGCCGTGCAATCCATAGGTAGGTTTGTCGAGGTCGATCCAAACGAGGCCAACAGGCCCGTTGGGGCCGGGCGGCAGGGTCAGGAATTCGTCGTTGTCACCCTGCTGGAAGTTCAGGTCCGGATTGTAGCTGTATGTGGGCTCCGGCGCGATGGCGTTCACTTTCATCGTCCCCGAGGGCGACGGTGTGCTTTCGGAGCCGACCGTGACCGGGTAGTCGGTGATCACCGCGCCCGACCCGTCATAGGCGATCAGGCGACTGGTAGGCTTGTCGACGACAATGCGGGCGACCGTGCCCTGAGGAAGCGGCGCTTCCACATTTGCGACAGTGATTGTCTGCCCCGGTTCGAAAGCGGTGCCGGCGTTCAGGGCGATAAGGAAATCCTCATCCATGTGGAAATCTTCCGCCAGCTTTTCGGTGACGGAGGTGTATCCGATCCACTCCAGCTTCGCGAGATCTGCATAATCGTCAGGCAGGGCGCCGTTGTGCAGGCGGACGAAGTCGTCCTGAGTGATCGTGTACTGCTTTGTAAGCTGGGCGGCGGACGGCCCGCCCAAAGCGGCCCAGACATCTGCATCTAGTTCCCCGTCCACCGGCAACCCTTCGCGCGCCTCGAAGGCCCGCAGTGCGGTTTCGGACATACCGCCCTTGTAGCCGTCGATGACGCCGGGGGAGATCCCGGCACGGTCGAGCAGGATTTGCAGTTTGGCGGTCAGGGCATCCTGCCTGTCATCTTCTTCCGCCTCTGCCTCTGCTTGGGCATCGGTCTGGGTGGTATTGCCCTGTGAATTACCTGTCTGCGCGGTCGCAGAAGCGCCGGAAGACAGGCCCGAAGAACCTGACTGCAGATCCGTGCTGCCCGCACCCGTTCCTGTTGCTGTCATACCTGTCGCCGTCGTGCCAGTTTGCTCCATCTGCTTCGGTGGGAACTTCGCCTCCTCAATATCCTGCGCGGTGAAGGGCAAAGCGAAAGCGGGGGCGGCAAGAAGCGACAGCAGCGCGGCGGCGGCTGTACGGGTCTGCAAAAGCGGCATGATCGTCCTTTCAGAAAGAGGTTATTCCTCAACGCACGGGTGAATCCGATTGTTCCGGGTAAGTTCTGCTCATGCGGTAATAAGAGGCAGCGTCGCTGCTGTTGTTGGGGGCGGAATAAGGGGGTTCCACTTTGCGCGCCGTCGCCTATCTGAAGCCCATGGTAACCGACATTCGCCCTGCCTTGCGTCGCTGTACGATCTGCGCGGAAAGATTTGCCGCCACGGCCACGTCCCACCGCCCAAATCCGGTCGTCTGGTTCCAGCCCGGTGCGCGGCTTCTGATCGCCTCCCAGGCCCCCGGCTTGCGGGTGCATGAAGCCAATACGCCGTTCTGGGACGCATCGGGCAGGCGGCTTCGATCATGGCTGGGGATCGATGAGGATACTTTCTATGACCGTTCGAAAGTTGCCATCATTCCGATGGCCTTTTGCTTTCCCGGTTACGATGCCAAAGGCAGTGATCTGCCGCCGCCGCCCATCTGCGCGCGTACCTGGCGCGAAGGCGCGTTGGCCACTGTGCCGGATATCCGCCTGACCATTCTGATCGGCGGGCACGCCATGCGCTACCATCTGCCGTCTTTCAAGTCTGTCACGCAGGCTGTGGCCGACTGGCGCGCCCACCCGCCCGGCGTCTTCGCCTTGCCACATCCGTCCTGGCGCAATACCGGTTGGCTGAAGAAGAACCCATGGTTCGAAGCCGACGTGGTGCCGCGCCTGCAGGCGGCCGTAAGGGATGTACTGGATGACTGAAACGACCCCGCTCGATACTGCGCATGCCGCGATGCAGGCT
>NZ_LWGH01000298.1:0-3238 GCF_001635395.1 Sulfitobacter sp. HI0129
CGCGCCGTATCGAAACCCGCGTCGAGGTAAACGGCGGCGATGACCGCCTCGATCGCGTCGCCCAACAGCGCCTGCTTGCGGCGCCCGCCCGAGATCATTTCGGACCGGCCCAGTTTCAGCACCTTGCCGAGGTCGACCTCCCGCGCGACGGCGGCGCAGGCTTCCTTGCGGACAAGCGCGTTGAAACGCGGGGCCAACTGCCCTTCGCTGGCCTTGCGATCCGCCGAAAGAAGCGCCTCTGCCATCACGAGGCCCAAAACCCTGTCCCCGAGAAACTCGAGCCGCTGGTTGTCATCGCGGTTGGCGGAGGACATGGAAGCATGCGTCACCGCACGCACCAGAAGCTCAGGCCGTGCAAAACGGTGCCCGATCCGCGCTTCGAAGTCCTTGAGCTCCGCCCCGAGTTTCATCGTACCGCTTCGAAAAAGCGATCCGCCCGCCAAGTCCAGAAATACAGCATGGACCGCCCGGCGGAGCTGAAGATGACCCGGTCGGCGCGACCGATCAGGTTCTCGAAGGGGACGAAACCCACCCCACCCGCACGCTGGGCCAACCGGCTGTCGGCGGAATTGTCGCGGTTGTCCCCCATGAAGAAGTAATGCCCCTCGGGCACACTGTAGACACCCGTATTGTCCGACTGCTGATTGCTGATGTTGAGGATCGGATACTGCACCCCGTTGGGCAGCGTTTCGAGCTTCCGGCTCTTGCGGCAGATACCGCCTTCGCCCACGGGGCCGTTTTCACAGCGGGGGCGCAAACCCTGGGGCCCCTGCAACGCCATGACCTCTTCGAACACGCCGGCATCTTCCAGCGTGACGGCTTCGCCGTTGATGTGCAGCACACCATTGCGCATCTGGATGGTATCGCCGGGCAGGCCGACAAGCCGCTTGATATAATCCCGTCCGGAAACCGGGTGGCGGAAAACGACGACATCGCCACGCTCGGGTTCCGACCCGAAGAGCCGCGAATTATCGCCGTCGAAGACACCGCAGATATCCTTTGCGTCGATCTCGATACCGAAGCGCGGCAGCATGACGCTGGGACAGGACGCGTATGAATAGCCGTAGGCCATCTTGTTGACGAAGAGGAAGTCGCCGATCAGCAGCGTCTCCTTCATCGACCCGGAAGGGATCCAGAACGGCTGGAAAAACAGGGTACGGAATACACCGGCGATCAGCAGCGCATAGACCACGGTCTTGATGGTCTCGATGAACGCATTGTCTGATTTCTTTTCTTTGGCAGCCATGCGGCGCCTCCTTCGTTCGGGTCTGGCGTTACATGCGGGCGGGCCGGAGCCAAGTCAAGCGACCCTGCCCCGCCACCCGCTGGCTCATGGGGTGGGCGGAGCGGTGACCGCCTGCTGAAGGGGTCGCGCCTCTATCACGACGAAGGCCTGCGCCCATGGATGATCGTCCGTCAGGGTGACGTGAATGATTGCCTCGTGCCCCGGGGGGGTCATGCTGGCGAGGCGGTCCGCCGCCCAGCCGGTCACATGCATCACGGGCTGCCCGCTGCGCAGGTTGCTCACGGCCATGTCCTTCCACGCGATACCCATCCGCAGCCCCGTACCGAGCGCCTTGGAACAAGCCTCTTTCGCGGCCCAACGCTTTGCATAAGTGCCCGCGACGTCATGCCTGCGCTCCGCCTTGCGCTGCTCGATATCCGTGAAGACCCTGTTCCGGAAACGGTCCCCGAACCGGGCCAGCGTACCTTCGATCCGCTCGATATTGGCAAGGTCGGTTCCAATGCCGAGGATCATGCGTCGCCGTCCTCATAAAGGTGCAGCACCTCTTCGGTGCCGATGCCGCCACACCATTCGAAAGGCTCTTTAGCAGCCTCGCGGAAGGCCGAAATGTCAAACTCGGGGAACATGAAATACTTTGACGCGACCTCCCCCTGTTCCGATGCGAAGATGAGCCGACGAATGCCGGAAAACTGCATGGCCGACAGACACATCTCACACGGTTGCAGAGACGACAGAAGCGTGCAGCCCGAAAGGTCCGGCTTCCCGATCCGGGCGGTTGCCGCGGAAATCGCCACAATCTCCGCATGACGGGTGGGGTCATGCGCCAGATGGACCTCGTTCACGCCGTAAGCGATCACGTCGTCGCCGTGCATGATGGCCGCCGCGATCGGAGCTTTGCTGTCCGGTCCCTCGGTCTCGCGCGCCCGGCGCAACACGTCCGCCATTACGGTCTGTTCGGCGGCGGTGGGTGTGACGTCTCCGCTCACTCTTCCCGCGCCTCGAACATGAGGCGGCGCATTTCGCGGATCGCGGGCTCCAGCCCGAGAAAGATCGCTTCCCCGATCAGGAAGTGGCCGATGTTGAGCTCCCGCACTTCCGGGAAGGCCGCGACGGGCGATACCGTGTCATAGGTCAGGCCATGGCCCGCGTGAACTTCGAGACCGAGCGAATCCGCGAACTGGGCCATCTGTTCCAGCTTGCGGAGCTCTGCCTGCGCCCTGTCCCAGTGCCCTTCGGCAAAGGCATCACAATAGGCCCCGGTATGAAGCTCGATCACCTCGGCCCCGATCCGGTTTGCCGCTTCGATCTGGCGCTCGTCCGCCGCAATGAAGATCGACACACGGCTTCCGGCTTCGCGGAGCGGCGCGATGAAATGGGCCAGCCGGTTTTCATCTTGCGCGACCTCCAGCCCGCCTTCGGTGGTGCGTTCCTCGCGCTTTTCGGGCACGATGCAGACCGCATGAGGGCGATGGCGCAAAGCGATCTTCTGCATTTCTTCAGTGGCAGCCATCTCGAAGTTCAGCGGAACGGTCAGGACATCCATCAACCCTTCGATATCGGCGTCGGAGATGTGGCGGCGGTCTTCGCGCAGATGCGCCGTAATGCCATCCGCCCCTGCCTGTTCCGCGATCTTTGCGGCCCGCAGCGGATCAGGGTAGTCCCCGCCGCGCGCGTTGCGGACCGTAGCGACATGATCGATGTTCACCCCGAGCCTCAGCTTGTCCTGTTTTTTCATCTTCGGTCTCCCGCTGGGGCTGCTTTTCATGTCTGATCCGTTCCGCGACGGGCATCCGCCTTCGCGGCCGTCTTGCGTTTGAGTGCTTCGAATTTGGCTTTTATCAGGCCCTTGCGTCGCTTCTGATAGGCCCGAAGCACCGGTACGGACAGATAATATGCCACGGTGGCGCTGATTATTCCCGGCAGGATGCCACCGATCAGGTAGGGATAGAAAACTTCGTCAAAGAAAACCGCCAGATGCGACCAGTCCTGAGG
>NZ_LWGH01000299.1:0-37961 GCF_001635395.1 Sulfitobacter sp. HI0129
CGCTGGGTTCTCTTCTGGCTGAATTGCAGGATGCGGGGGTCGACAGGGTCTGCTTTGTCGGCGACGTGGCGCGGCCCCGGTTCGATCCCTCGGCACTCGATGCCGCGACGATGCCACTGGTGCCGCGTTTTCAGGCCGCGCTGGCGCAGGGCGACAACGGCGCGCTCGAAGTTGTGCGGGACATTTTTCGCGAGGCGGGGTTTGCCGTCATCGGCGTTCACGAATTACTGCCTGATCTTCTGGCCGGCCCCGGCGTGCTGAGCCGGGCGGCGCCGGATGAGCAAATGCGTCGCGACGCCGCCCGCGGGGCGCAGGTGCTGGCGGCCCTGTCGGCGCTGGACATCGGGCAGGCCTGCGTCGTGGGCCGGGCGCAGGTGGTGGGCGTCGAAGCCATCGGCGGTACGGACCACATGCTCGCCACCTTGCCCGACGTTGCCCGCAGCGCGCAGGCGATCCTGTGCAAGGGGCCCAAGCGCGGCCAGATACGGGAGATCGATCTGCCTACCATCGGGCCGCGCACCGTGCAGAATGCCTGCGATGCCGGTCTTGCCGGGATCGTGCTCGACGCGGCGGGCGTTCTGCTGCTGGAACGTGACACCTGCGTGGCACTGGCCAACCGTCACGGGCTGGTGCTTTGGGTAAGGGAGGAACCTGCGCCGTGAAAGTCTTCATCCTCGCCGGTGAACCATCGGGAGACAACCTGGGCGGCGCGCTCATGGCGGGGCTGAAATCACTGGTGCGGGATATCTCCTTCGTGGGCGTCGGCGGTACCCAGATGCAGGCGGAAGGTCTTGAAAGCCTTTTCGATATGAGCGAATTGAGCGTCATGGGCCTGGCCGAGATCCTGCCGCGCTACCGCTCGCTGATGGCGCGTATCGATCAGACCGCAGAGGCGGTGATCGAGGCCGCACCGGATGTACTGATCACCATCGACAGCCCGGACTTTTCCCTGCGGGTGGCGCGCCGGGTGCGTGCGCGCAGCGAGTTGCGCATCGTACATTACGTGGCGCCCACGGTCTGGGCGTGGCGACCGGGGCGCGCGCGCAAGATGGCCCGGTGGGTGGATCATGTGCTGGCGCTCTTTCCTTTCGAGCCGCCCTTCATGCAGGCCGCGGGCATGGAATGCGACTTCGTGGGCCATCCGGTCGTGGCCGAACCCGTGGCCAGCGCGGAGGAGGCCGCGGCCTTCCGTGCGGAGGCCGGCATCGGCGATGCGCCGCTGTTACTGGTCTTGCCCGGCTCCCGCAGCGGAGAGGTCGCGCGGCTCGGGCCGGTGTTGCAGCAGGCGGTCGCCCGGATCATGGCGGAGGCGCCGGATACCCGTATCGTGATCCCCGCGGCAGCTTCCGTTCTGGCCGAAGTGCGGCGCATGACCCGCACATGGGAGGGCGCGCCCGTTGTGCTCGACCCGACCATGCCGGATGCCGCGACAGGCGCTGCGATGAAACGCGCGGCGTTTCGTGCGGCGGATGTGGCGCTGGCGGCCTCGGGGACGGTATCGCTCGAACTGGCGGCGGCGCGCACGCCGATGGTGATCGCCTATGACATGAGCTGGCTCAGTCGGCAGATCATCGGGCTGATGCTGAAGGTGGACACGGTCACACTGGTGAACCTCGTTTCCGAAACCCGCGCGGTGCCGGAATTCATCGGCGCCAACTGCCGCCCCGGCCCGATCGCACGCGCGACACTAGACCTGTTTGACGAGCGTTCCACCCAGTTGGCCGCGATGGAAAGTACGATGCAGCGACTCGGGCAGGGGGGCGAGGCGCCCGGTCTGCGCGCGGCACGCGCCGTGCTGCGCGGGATGGGCCGGGCGGAAGCGGACGGGCAGGCCGGCTGACACCCGGCTGCCACCGTGCCAGTGCCGATGCCTCGCCTCAGCCGCGGTGGATCCAGCCGCCGCCGAAGATACGGGTGCTTTCGGGATCGTAGAAGACACAGGCCTGCCCCGGCGAAACACCTTCCTCCGGCGTCAGCAGTTCGACCTCTGCCGTGCCGTCGGGCAGCGGGCGCAGGATCGCGTCACGCGGCGGGCGGGTGGAGCGGACCTTGACCGCCACGTGCCATTCAGCGCGCGAGGCGAGCGGCGCATCGCCGAGCCAGTTGATCTCCTTCACCGGGATCGTGCGCGTGGCGAGCATCTTCTTCGGCCCCACGACGACTTCCTTGCGCTCCGCATCCAACCGCACGACGTAGAGCGGATCTGCAAGCCCGCCGATGCCCAGCCCCCGGCGCTGACCGATCGTGTAGTGTATGACGCCTTCGTGCTGGCCCAAGACGTTGCCCTCGGGGTCCACGATATTGCCGGGGTCCGCCGCTTCGGGGCGCAGTTTGCGGATGACGGCGGCATAGTCGCCGTTCGGCACGAAGCAGATGTCCTGACTGTCGGGCTTGTCCGCGATGGAAAGCCCATATTTCGCGGCGAGGGCACGGGTTTCATCCTTCGACGGCAGGTGGCCCAGCGGAAAGCGCAGGTAATCCAGCTGTTCGGGCGTGGTCGAAAAGAGGAAATAGCTCTGATCGCGATTGGCATCGGTGGCGCAATGCAGTTCGGCCCCGGCGGGCCCGTCCTTGCGCTGGATGTAATGGCCCGTCGCCATGCAGTCGGCTTCGAGGTCGCGCGCCGTTTCCAGCAGGTCCTTGAATTTCACCCTCTCGTTGCAGCGGATACAGGGGACAGGGGTCGCGCCGCCCAGATAGCTGTCGGCGAATTCGTCGATCACGGCGTCCTTGAAGACATTTTCGTAATCCAGCACGTAATGGGGAAAACCCATTTCCTCGGCCACGCGGCGCGCATCGTGAATGTCCAGCCCGGCGCAGCAGGCGCCCTTCTTGGCCAGCGCCGCCCCGTGATCGTAAAGCTGCAGCGTCACGCCCACCACGTCATAGCCTTCGTCGGCCAGCATGGCGGCCACGACAGACGAATCCACCCCGCCGGACATGGCCACAACGACACGGGTTTCAGCCGGTGGTTTGGCGAAACCGAGCGAATTGATCGGATGGGGCGTGTCGAGAGGCATAACGGGCTCCGGGCGATGTCCGCGCGCAATATAGGAAAATGCGCCATACTCGCAAGGCGTGGTTTCACCGGGCGTTAAGGGCGCACCCCCCATTCCGAACACTCCTGTAACGCTGGGAGCCGCCCATGTACCTCAAGAAAGTCGATGGTTTGCGCACTGTGACACTGGCCTGCGGGCGCCGGATGACCCGCGCGGATCTGCCCCCCGCGGAAACCCGCCGATGGGTCGCATCGCGCAAGGCCGCCGTGGTGCGGGGCGTGATCTACGGGCTCATCACCCGGCAAGAAGCGCTGGAACGCTATGGGCTGAGCGAGGAGGAATTCCTCGAATGGGTGCGCGCGGTTTCCGATCACGGAGTGGATGCCCTAAAGGCAACCGCGGTACAAAAATATAGACAACTTTAAGTTGCTATATATATTGGGGTTCATTGTTTACGTGTGATTAACCTATTTTGATCACCCTTGGTTTCGAGCCCATATTTGTGCAGCGGAGATTTTTCGAAAATGAGAGTTTTGCTTGTCGAAGACGACCCCACGACGTCCAAAAGCATTGAGCTGATGCTCAGCCATGCGAACCTCAACGTCTATGCGACCGACCTCGGGGAGGAGGGGATCGATCTTGCCAAGCTCTACGATTACGACCTGATCCTGCTGGACCTGAACCTGCCGGACATGCACGGGCACGAAGTGCTGCGTCAGCTTCGGCTTTCCCGCATCGAAACGCCCATCCTGATCCTCTCTGGCGCGGACGATACCGAAAACAAGATCAAGGGCTTTGGCTTCGGGGCGGATGATTACCTGACCAAACCTTTCCACCGCGAAGAACTGGTCGCGCGGATCCACGCCATCATTCGCCGGTCGAAAGGCCATGCGCAGGCCCTGATCCAGACCGGCCTCGTGACGGTGAACCTGGACGCCAAAACCGTGAGCGTCGAGGACAAGCCGGTTCACCTGACCGGCAAGGAATACCAGATGCTGGAGCTTCTCTCGCTGCGAAAGGGAACCACGCTGACGAAGGAAATGTTCCTCAACCACCTTTACGGCGGCATGGACGAGCCGGAACTCAAGATCATCGACGTCTTCATCTGCAAGCTGCGCAAGAAGCTCAGCACGGCGACGGGCGGTCTCAATTATATCGAGACGGTCTGGGGGCGGGGTTATGTGCTGCGCGATCCCCAGCCCGAAGTACTGCCGGCGCAACGTTCGCTCGCCGTGGGGGCCTGACCCCGGGCGAAACGACTGGACCTGCTTGCGGGCGCCGCCTATCTAGAAGCCTGTTCCACAAGGCGGAGGGCGGTCCCGTTGACAGCGGAAATTGCGGTAGAGGATCTGAACGCGGCCCAAGCGGAACAGGAACTGGCGCGGCTTGCCGATGCGCTGGCCGCGGCGAACCAAGCCTATCACGGTGCCGATGCCCCCGAGATTTCGGATGCGGAGTACGACAGGCTCAGGCAGCGCAATCACGCCATAGAAGAGCGGTTTCCAAAGCTCAAACGCGCCGACAGCCCCACCGAACAGGTGGGCGCAACCCCGGCGGAAGGCTTTGGCAAGGTGCAGCATTCGGTGCCCATGCTGTCGCTCGGCAATACCTTTTCGAACGAGGATGTGGAAGAGTTCGATCGCCGCATTCGCAAGTACCTCGGCCTCGGCGATGGCGACAAGCTTTCCTACACGGCGGAACCGAAGATCGACGGGCTGTCGCTTTCCCTGCGCTATGAGGCGGGCAAGCTTGTCCGCGCCGCCACCCGCGGGGATGGCCGCACCGGCGAAGACGTGACGGCGAATGCCCGTACCATCGATGATGTGCCGACAACGCTCAAAGGCGCACCCGAGGTGCTGGAAATCCGCGGCGAAGTCTACATGAGCCACGACGATTTCGCCGCGCTCAACAAACGGCAGGAAGAAGCCGGGGCAAAGACCTTCGCCAATCCGCGCAACGCCGCCGCGGGATCGCTGCGCCAGCTCGATTCCCGGATCACCCGGTCACGCCCGCTGAAATTTTTCGCCTATACCTGGGGCGCCCTTTCCGAACCGCTCGCCGATACCCAGAAAGGGGCCCTCGACCGGATGGAAGAGCTCGGCTTTTCCACCAACCCGCTTACCGCGCTCTGCACCGGGCCTTCGGAGCTGATCGCGCATTACGAAAAGATCGAAGCCCAGCGGGCAACGCTCGGCTATGACATCGACGGCGTGGTCTACAAGGTCAACGACCTCGCCCTGCAGGAAAGGCTGGGCTTCCGGTCCACCACCCCGCGTTGGGCCACGGCGCACAAATTCCCCGCCGAACTCGCCTGGACGCGGCTCGAAGCCATCGACATCCAGGTGGGGCGGACGGGCGCGCTTTCACCGGTGGCGCGGTTGGCGCCGGTGACGGTGGGCGGGGTGGTTGTCTCCAACGCGACCTTGCACAACGAGGACTATATCGCCGGGCTGGACAGCCGCGGCGAACCCATCCGGGATGGTCGCGATATCCGCATCGGGGATTGGGTGCAGGTCTACCGCGCGGGCGACGTGATCCCCAAGATCGCCGATGTGGACCTTGCCCGCCGTCCTGCCGATGCGCAGCCTTACGTCTTTCCGACGGTCTGCCCCGAATGCGGCAGCGATGCCGTGCGCGAACCCGGGGATGCGGTGCGCCGCTGCACCGGGGGGCTGATCTGCCCCGCGCAGGCGGTGGAAAAGCTCAAACACCTCGTGTCCCGCGCGGCCTTCGACATCGACGGCCTGGGCGCAAAGCAGGTGGAGCAATTCTACCTCGACGGCTGGATCGCCGAACCGGCGGATATCTTCACGCTGAAGGAGCGGTATGGCGCGGGGGCGGAGAGTCTGCAAAACCGCGACGGCTGGGGCGCCAAGTCGGCGGATAATCTCTTTGCCGCCATCGAAGACGCGCGCAAGGTGCCGCTGGCCCGGCTGATCTTTGCGCTGGGGATCCGGCATGTGGGCGAAGTGGCATCAAATCTTCTGGCCCTGCATTACGGCACCTTCGAGGCGCTGGAAAAGGCGCTGGTGGCGGCACAGGATCTTTCCGGCCCCGCGTGGGAAGACCTGATCGGGATCGACGGCGTGGGCGCTGTCATGGCCGGATCGCTCGTGGCCACTTTCGCGCAGGAGGCGGAGCGCGCTTCTATCGACCGGCTTCTGGCGCAGCTGGAGGTTCAGCCCGCCAAACGGCCTGAAACGCAGGACAGCCCGGTGGCTGGCAAGACGGTCGTCTTTACGGGCACGCTCGAAAAGATGACCCGGGCAGAGGCCAAGGCCCGCGCCGAACGGCTGGGCGCCAAGGTCTCGGGCTCCGTCAGCGCACGGACCGATCTGCTGGTGGCCGGGCCGGGGGCCGGGTCCAAGGCGGCGAAGGCCGCCGAACTGGGCGTCGAGACGCTGGACGAAGACGGCTGGCTCGCGCTTATCGGCGACGCATGACAGGCCGGCCCGAGCAGCTCTTTCCGCTTTTTGCCGGTCTCGAAACACTTGAAGGGGTCGGCCCCAAGACCGCGAAGCTGATGCAGACCCTGCATATCGAGGCGCCGCGCGATCTGCTTTTCACCTTGCCGCACAGCGGGATCGACCGGCGCAGGCACGACACCGTGCAGGATGCGACGCTGCCCGCGACGCTGACCGTGGCCGTCACAATCGGCGCCCATCAGCCCGCCCGCAGCCGGGGCGGGGCCTACCGCATACAGGTGACAGATGCGCGCACCAGCTTTCAACTGGTCTATTTTCATGTGCGGGGCGATTATCTGTCCCGGCAGTTGCCCGAAGGCGCGCGGCGGATCGTTTCGGGGCGGGTGGAGCTTTTCGACGGCATGGCGCAGATGGTGCATCCCGATTTCGCGCTGCCGGAAAACGAAGCGGGCGATATCCCGGATTTCGAACCTGTCTATCCGCTCACCGCGGGGCTGACGCAGAAGGTCCTTTACAAGGCCACGCGGGCCGCGCTGAAACGTGCACCTCTCTTGCCTGAATGGATCGACGAACAGCAGCGTAGCCGCGCCGGATGGCCCGATTTTGCCACGGCGCTCGAACAGGCGCATGACCCGCGTGAGCTGTCGGACATTTCCCCGCGACACCCCGCCCGGGAAAGGCTGGCCTATGACGAGCTGCTGGCGCATCAGTTGACACTGGCGCTCGCCCGGCAGCACCGCCGCCGCAAGAAGGGCCGGGTGAGCGCGGGCACCGGCAGCTTGCAGGGCAAGGTGCGCGCGGCGCTGCCCTATGCGTTGACCGGGGCGCAGGAACGGGCGATCGCGGAGATCACCGCCGACATGGCCAGCCCCCAGCGCATGAACCGGCTGTTGCAGGGTGACGTGGGCGCGGGCAAGACCCTCGTGGCGCTGATGGCGCTGCTCGCGGCGGTCGAATCGGGCGGGCAGGGCGTGCTCATGGCCCCGACAGAGATACTCGCCCGGCAGCACCTGCAGGGGCTGCGGCCCCTTGCGGAAAAGGCGGGCGTCGTGCTGGAATTACTCACGGGCCGGGACAAGGGGGCCGAACGCACGGGCAAGCTGGCGGCACTGGCGCGCGGCGATATCCATGTGCTTTGCGGCACCCATGCGGTGTTTCAGGCCGATGTCGCCTTTCACGATCTGCGCCTTGCGGTGGTGGATGAGCAGCATCGTTTCGGCGTGCGTCAGCGGCTGGAACTGGGGCGCAAGGGTCAGCAGGCGGACGTGCTGGTGATGACGGCAACCCCGATTCCCCGTTCGCTGGCATTGGCGCAATACGGTGACATGGATGTCTCCGTGCTGGACGAAAAGCCGCCCGGTCGCCAGCCGATCCGCACCGCCATGGTCAGCAGCGAGCGGATGGACGAAGTGCTGAACCGGCTGCGCGCGGCCATCGCCGAGGGGAAGCAATGCTATTGGGTCTGCCCGTTGGTGGAGGAGCGCGAGACAAGCGATCTTACCGCCGCCGAAGACCGCTTCCGCCGACTGCGCGCTGCATTGGGGGAAGGGGTCGTGGGTCTCGTGCACGGGCAGATGCCCCCGGCAGAGAAGGACGCCGCCATGCGCGCCTTTCAGAAGGGTGAGACGCAGGTGCTGGTCGCCACCACAGTGATCGAGGTTGGCGTCGATGTGCCCAATGCGACAATCATGGTGATCGAACAGGCGGAGACCTTTGGGCTGGCGCAACTGCATCAGTTGCGGGGGCGGGTCGGGCGCGGAACCGGCGCGTCGACCTGCCTGCTACTCTACCGTCCCCCGTTGGGGGAGGCGGGTCGCAAGCGGTTGGAGGTGCTGCGCGGCACGGAAGACGGCTTTGTCATCGCGGAAACCGATCTGGCCATGCGGGGCACGGGGGATCTGATCGGGACGGCGCAATCGGGCATGCCGCGATTCCGGGTGGCCGATCTCGAACGGCAGGCGGACCTGATGCAGATTGCCTTGTCGGATGCGCGGGCGTTGCTGAATTCCGATCCGGGGTTGGAAAGCGCCCGGGGCAGGGCGGCGCGACTGCTGCTCTGGCTCATGCGGCAGGATGAGGCGATTCGCCTGATATCAGTGGGTTAGACCCTCCCGCACCGCGTTCTGTTCGTTTTGTTCACTAATGTTCCTATAAAGTTCTTTACTTGGCGCGGGGGATGTGAGAACAAAACAGAAACGAATGGGAGGAAGTGACATGACGACGCTACATACATTTCGCAGGATATTGCGGCAGGCCGATACAACGCTGTTGCAGGATGCGCTTGGTGGTGCGGCGCTCGTCGTGATGCTGTTCATCGGCTTGCATCTTCCTGCCATCGTCTAGGTCTGCCTGCGCTTTCATGCCGGTTCTTCGGGTGCGTCCGCCCTCGACGCTGCCACCGCCCTGTGCCTGTCTTGCGGTGGCGGGTTCATCCCCCTGAGGGGCCGGGTCCCACATGGAAAACGCATTGCCTGCGCCGCCGTTCTGTTTGAACGGCGGCGTTTTTTTATAGGGGGATTGTGAGACAGGGATTGAAAAGGTCGCGGAACGCTTTTGCGCGGACCTCAAAAACACGCGGCGAGGTCGGTTCAGCCGTTCGCCCCGGCGCTTTCCACTTCGGCGGCCTCTGCCATGGCGTCGGCCAGCGCCTCGATCGACAGCAGGATCGACGCGTGGCGATTCTTGTATTCCACCGCCGGGGTCAGGACCTCGAACCCTTCGAAGGGCGCATCGGGCACCGGCCCGCCGCTCTTGAGCATGGCGCGCAGCTGATCGCGGGCGGTTTCCACCTGCGCGCGGGTCGCACCGGGGGCGGCTGCACCCACGACGGCGGCGGCGGCCTGCCCCAGCGCGCAGGCCTTCACGTCTTGGCCGAACGCCTCCAGCCGGTCGCCCCCTGTGCGCACGTCCACCGTGACGGTCGAACCGCAGAGGGGGGAGCGGCGCGTCACGCTGGCATCCGCATCGTCGAGTCGCCCGAGGCAGGGAATATCCGCGGCAAGCGCCAGAATCCGCGCCGAGTACAGTTTAATGAGGTCGGTTTCGCCGGACATGCTCGCTCCTTTGGGGTGGTTCGCCGCGGGCCTTGTGACTACATAAGCCGCACACACCGTGATGCCAAACCCTGCCGGGAGAAAATAGATGGACTTTGATCCACAGTCGCTACGCTACGACGCCGCAGGGCTGATCCCCTGTATCGCGCAGGATGCCACATCGCATGAGGTGCTGATGATGGCATGGATGAACGCGCAGAGCGTGCAGCGGACGCTGGAAAGCGGGCTGGTGACCTATTGGAGCCGCTCGCGGCAGGAATTCTGGGAAAAGGGCGCCACCAGCGGCAATCGCCAGAAGCTGGTCGAGCTGCGCTATGATTGCGACCGCGACTGCCTGCTGGCGCTGGTGGAACAGACCGGCCCGGCCTGCCACACCGGGCGGCGCAGTTGTTTCTACACGGCGATCCGCGCGGGCAAGGAACATGAGTTGATGGCGCCCATGGACTGACCGGGGAAGCCCCGCTCAGTCGATCAGGCCGACCATGCGCCGGATATCATCGGGCGTTTTGCCCGCTTCCCGAAAGAGCGACAGGCTGCGCGCATCGTCGCGCTTGGCCAGCCGCTTGCCGGCCTCGTTCCGGATGAGACGGTGGTGATGATAGATAGGCGTGGGCAACCCCAGCAGATGCTGTAGCAGAACCTGCACACCCGTGGTGTCGAAGAGGTCCGCGCCGCGGATGACATGGGTGATCCCCTGTTCGGCGTCATCCACCACCGCCGCCAGCACGTAGGATGCGGCCTCGATCTCCTTGCGGCCCAGGACCGTATCGCCTTGCGTCTCCAGCAGCGTTTCGGGCCGCACCTCATGGGTGCCTTCGTAGTTCGGGCCGGTATCGGTGAAGGTGAGGGGGCCGTTCAGCGTTTCAAGCGCGGCTGTCATGTTCAGGCGCAGCGCGTCGCCGGGCTGGCGGCTTGCCATGTCCCGGCCGCGGCAGATGCCGGGATAGACAGGCGGGGCCACAACACCTTCCTGCGGGGCCGAAAGTGCGGCGCGAATATCCGCCCGGCGGCAGGAACAGGGAAAGACCAGCCCCCGCTGGGCGAGGCTGTCGATGATCTGAGCATAGTGATCCAGCCGGTCGGATTGGCGCAGCACCGGTCCTTGCCACGTCAGGCCGAGCCAGTGCAGATCATCCTTTATCTGCGCCTCCCATTCCGGGCGGGCGCGTGTGGTATCAGTATCCTCGATGCGCAAAAGAAAGCGCCCGCCCGCCGCGCGCGCCATGTCATGGGCAAGGATCGCCGAATAGGCATGGCCCAGGTGAAGCGGCCCTGTGGGAGAGGGCGCGAAACGGGTTCGGAAGCTCACGATTTGCGAATGACGTAGACGTTCGAGCCAAGATCGAGGCCGGGCAGATGTGGCCCGTGTTCACGGAACAGCAATTGGCCCGCCCCGCAGTCGAGCCATTCGCTCACGCGGCCCTCGTTCTGCTTTTCGGCCAATGCGTGATCGTTGAAGGAAAAGACCAGCAGCGCATCCCGCGCTAGCCCCCGCATCAGCGTGTCGAAGACCGAGATCGGCGCGGCCCCGGCCCCGATGACGCCAATGGCGGCGATGGCGGCATAGCTGGACAGGTCATGGGGCAGGGCGCCGTCGGCGTCGATCGGCGTGAGGGTGCGGTAGACGCCCTTGGCCTCCGCCTCCTTCAGCATGTCGGGCGAAGGGTCGCAGCCGTCGATCGTGGTGAAACCGGCCTCCGCCAGCGCCTTGCCGGAAAGCCCGGTGCCGCATCCGAAATCGAGGATGGGGCGCGTCCTGTCGGTGGAAAACCTGGCAAGAGCCTCGGCGCAGCGCGCGGGCGTGGCATAGCCCTGTCCCGTCACTTCGGAATCGTAGCTTTCCGCCCAGTCATCATACAGCCGACGGGTCGATGCCGCATCACGGGCGGCATAGGCCTTGTCGAGAAACGATTTACCCATGCAGGGATGTTACGAAGCGCTTCGCCGCGCGTCCAGTACCAACTGCCTGAAATTACACCGCAGGTTGCGGAGCAAGCCAATCCTGCCAATCGGCCTTGGCGCGGTCGGTATAGGCCTTGTACCGGTCCTTGCGTCCGCGACGGCCCGATTTGAGCCCCTCGACGGGCGGAAAGAGCCCGAAGTTGACGTTCATCGGCTGGAAGGTCTTTGCATCCGCGCCGCCGGTGATATGCGTCATCAGCGCACCCATGGCCGTGGTGGCCGGAGGCGGCGGTGTCTCTCCCCCCGTCGCTTCGGCCGCGGCCATGCGCCCGGCGAGCAAGCCCATGGCGGCGGATTCCACGTATCCCTCCACCCCGGTGATCTGTCCGGCAAAGCGGATGTTGGGGCGGCTGCGCAGGCGCATCCGGTCATCCAGCAGCGTGGGCGAATTGATGAAGCTGTTGCGGTGGATGCCGCCCAGCCGGGCAAAGCTCGCATTTTCCAGCCCCGGGATCATCCGGAATACATCAGTTTGGGCACCGTATTTCATCTTCGTCTGGAAGCCCACGATATTGTAGAGCGTGCCCAGCTTGTTATCCCGGCGCAGCTGGACCACGGCATAGGGTTTGATGTCCGGCTGATGGGCGTTGGTCAGGCCCACGGGTTTCATCGGTCCGAAGCGCAGGGTTTCGCGCCCGCGTTCGGCCATCACCTCGATGGGCAGGCAGCCGTCGAAGTAACCTGCCGTTTCGCCTTCGCGGAATTCGGTCTTGTCGGCGGCGAGCAGCGCGTCGATGAATGCCTCGTACTGGTCGCGGTCCATCGGACAGTTGAGGTAGGCGGTGCGCTCCTCCTCCGTCTCGCCCTTGTCGTAGCGCGATTGCATCCATGCGCGGGTCATGTCGATGCTGTCGTGATAGACGATGGGCGCGATGGCGTCGAAGAACGCCAATGCGTCAGCGCCGGTTTCGCGGGCGATGGCTTCGGCCAGCGCGCCGGAGGTGAGCGGCCCGGTCGCAACGATCCAGCGGCCCGTCTGCGGCAGCTCCGTGATCTCGCCTTCCTCCACCGTGATGTCGGGATGCGCGCGCACGGCCTGGGTGACCGATGCGGCAAAGGCGTCCCGGTCCACGGCCAATGCGCCGCCCGCCGGCAGGCGATGCCGGTCGGCCATCTGCATGATCAGCCCGTTCGCCTGCCGCATTTCCCAATGCAGCAGACCCACGGCGTTCTGTTCGCTGTCGTCCGAGCGGAAGGAATTGGAACAGACCATTTCCCCCAGGAGCCCGGTCTGATGGGCGAAGGTTTCCACCTTGGGGCGCATTTCGTGCAGGATGACGGGCACACCCGCGTGGGCGGCCTGCCATGCGGCTTCGCAACCGGCCATGCCGCCGCCGATGATATGAAGGGGTTCTGTCATGGGGTCGATGTAGGGCAGGGCGCGCGCGGGCGCAATACGCCCGAGGCGGGCCGCAGTGGCATCGGCGGGGGAGGGTTGGCTTTTGGGATCGCCGCTGCGGGAATGGCCGATCAGTGAGAGGCTGATCTGGAGGGACCTTCCGCCGGCGGCGATCCAAAGCGTGCGAACCCGTGGTCCGCGACCCGTTATTGCCCCGTTTCGGACAAATTCGCCAGTAAAAAATTACAAACAATAGGGATAAGTTTTGGAAACGATGGAATATTTCGGCGGCCCTTCCGCGCGAGTCTCGTTTTTTGCGGCCCCAAGCCTTGTGCCTGCGCCTCTTTCTAGCCATTTTCCGGCGCAAATTCAGGAGGAAGAGAGCAGATGCCATTGGTGATGGACGCACAGGCGTTGACCGCATTCCTGCGCGACGTGTTCGAGCAGGTGGCCGAGGATTTCGCCATCGACCGGGTGGACGAAGACGGGCTGACCATGCGGCTGTTGGTGGCGCACCGTCACCTGCGCCCCGGCGGGACGGTCAGCGGCCCGTCGATGTTCGCGCTGGCGGATGTGGCGGCCTATCTGGCAACTTTGGCGATGATCGGACCGAAGGCGCTGGCGGTGACGACGAATTGCTCAATCGATTTCATGCGCAAACCGGCAGCCGGGGTCGATCTGGTGGCGGAGGCACGGCTTCTGAAGCTCGGGCGGCAGCTTTCGGTGACGGACGTGCTGCTGTTTTCCGCGGGCCAGGACAAACCCGTGGCCCGGGCGAGTCTGACCTATGCGATCCCGCCCGAGGGGATGAAGGGCATCGGTGACGCGTGAGCGATGGGGTAAAATAATACCTTATTCACAACCACATGATTTAACGGTATTTTATCAGGCTTGTGTCGCTTGACGCGCAATTTGAACCGCGTATAACCCGCCCATCACACGGTGGTGCCGCTCCGGCGCGTGCCACGCTCACTCCATCTACGGGAATTTCCGATGAAAACCTTTTCTGCGACACCGGCAGACATCGACAAGAAATGGATCCTGATCGACGCCGAAGGCATCGTTCTGGGCCGTCTTGCATCGATCGTCGCCACGCGCCTGCGCGGCAAGCACAAGCCTTCCTTCACGCCCCACATGGATTGCGGTGACAATGTCATCGTCATCAATGCGGACAAGGTCCAGCTGACCGGCAAGAAGCGCGAAGAGCATTTCTACTGGCACACCGGCCACCCCGGCGGCATCAAGTCCCGCACCAAGGAGCAGATCCTCGAAGGCGCACACCCCGAGCGCGTGGTCACGCAGGCCGTCAAGCGGATGCTGCCCGGCAACCGCCTGAGCCGCCAGATCATGACAAACCTGCGCGTCTATGCCGGGTCCGACCATCCCCACGAGGCGCAGAGCCCCGAAGTTCTGGACGTCAAGTCCATGAACGCCAAAAACACGCGGAGTGCATGAGCATGGCTGAAGAAATCAAGACACTCGAAGGGCTCGAAGCGGCCGTGACCGAGAACATCGGCGGCGTGCAGGGCACCGACCCCGAAGCTTCCGTTTCGCGCGAACCCCAGCGCGACGATCTGGGCCGCGCCTATGCCACCGGCAAGCGCAAGGACGCGGTCGCCCGCGTCTGGATCAAGCCCGGTTCCGGCAAGGTCACCGTCAACGGCAAGCCGCAGAACGAATATTTCGCGCGCCCCGTGCTGCAGATGATCCTCGCACAGCCGTTCTCGGTTGCCGGGGTCGAGGGGCAGTTCGATGTGGTCGCCACCGTCAAGGGCGGCGGCCTGTCCGGTCAGGCCGGTGCGGTGAAACACGGCGTCTCCAAGGCGCTGCAGCTTTACGATCCCTCTCTGCGCGGCGCCCTGAAGGCGGCCGGCTTCCTGACCCGCGACAGCCGCGTGGTGGAACGCAAGAAGTACGGCCGCGCCAAGGCCCGCAAGAGCTTCCAGTTCTCCAAACGCTGATTGCTGCATATTCCGCAACATCTGGAAAAGGCCGCTCCCGTGGGGGCGGCCTTTTTCACGTTTGTGCCTTGGGGGGCCGTCCCGGGGGCGCTGCCCCCGGACCCCCGGAGTGTTTGAAAAAGGGTGAAAGGGGTGGAAGGCGGGGCGAGCGGGGCTTACCCCCGTTATTCAAAGCAGGAGTGATGCGATGAAATACTCAGTTCTCGACCTTGCCCCCGTGCCCGAAGGATCGGATGCGCGCCAGGCCATCGCGAATACCGTCGATCTTGCCCGGCACGCGGAGGATTGGGGGTATCACCGCTACTGGCTGGCGGAGCATCACAACATGCCGGGCATCGCTTCTGCCGCCACATCGGTGCTGATCGGTCATGTGGCGAATGCGACCAAGGCAATGCGGGTGGGTGCCGGGGGGGTGATGTTGCCGAACCATGCGCCCCTGACCATCGCGGAGCAGTTCGGCACGCTGGCCACGATCTTCGGGGACCGGATCGATCTGGGTCTCGGGCGCGCGCCCGGCGGGGATCAGGCGGTATACCGGGCGCTGCAGCGCGGGATGCAGTCTGCGGATCGCTTTCCGGAGGAGGTGGCCGAGTTGATGCGCTATCTGGGGGATGCCGATCCCGGCGCTTCGGTCCGCGCGCATCCGGGCGAGGGGACGCATGTGCCGCTCTACATCCTCGGCTCATCGCTTTTTGGGGCGCAGCTGGCGGCGCAGTTCGGGCTTCCTTATGCCTTTGCCTCGCATTTCGCCCCCGATGCGCTGGAGGACGCGCTGATGATCTACCGGCGAGATTTCCGGCCCTCCGCGCAGTTGGCGGCGCCCTATTTCATCCTCGCCGTCAATGTATTCGCCGCCGACACCGCGGATCGGGCGCATTTCCTGCGCAGTTCCATGCAGCAGGCCTTTGCCCGGCTGCGCACCGGTCGGCCCGGCAAGCTGCCCCACCCGGTAGAGGATATCGACGGCGCGATCGGGCCCGCCCTGCGCCGCGGGGTCGATCATGCGCTGCGATTTTCCGCCGTGGGGGATCCTGCGACGGTGAAATCGCAGTTGGAGCAGTTCAGGGCGCAATATACCCCGGATGAGATGATCCTGACCGGTCAGATACATGATCACGCCGCGCGCCTGCGCTCGTTCGAGATCGCGGCAGAGGTGCTGGGCGCGATGGTTCCCGAACCGGCGGCCTGACAGGGCGTCAGTCGTCGGGGCTGATCAACCCGAGACCGCGCAGATAGATCCCGATACCGCTTTCCAGCAGCTCGTCGGCCGGAAAGGGCGTGGCCCGGCCCGGGGAGTTCCGCGCGAAAAGTTCGACGACGCCGTGGCTGATGGCCCAGACATGGGCGGAAACCATGCTCGCCGGCGGGCGGCGCTCTTGGGGTATGTGCTGGCTGAGTTCCATCGCGGCCCGTTCCAGCACCGCGTTGGCCCTTCCGGCGACTTCGGCCAGTTCGGGGGTACGGTTCACCGAAATGCCGCTTTCGAACATCGCGATGTAATGGCCGGGGTGGTCCCGCGCAAAGGCGAGGTAGGCGCGGCCCGTCGCCTCGAAGGCGCGCAGGGCATTGGGCTTTCCTTCGGCATAGGCCGATTGCATGGCGGTGACGAAGATGTCGTAGCCTTGCAACGCCGCCTCTGCGATGAGATCCTCGCGCCCCTCGAAATGGCGGTAGACGGCGGCGGGGGTGACCCCGGCCTGTTTCGCGGCCTCCGACAGGGTGAACCCCGTGGGCCCGCGCAATTCGATCAGTTCGAGCGCCGCGTCGATCAGCGCCTGGCGCAGGTTGCCGTGATGATACCCCCGTTTAGGCATCCCAGATATCCGGCCCGCCGCAGATCCGCCCGTCGGTCTCGCCGATGGCGCGGGTATCCTTGTGGTCGTAGTCGAAGGCTCGCAGCACAGTCCGGATCGCGGCCAGCCGCGCGCGGCGCTTGTCGTCGGAGCGGATGACCGTCCATGGGTTGGCAGCGGTGTGCGACCGGTCGAGCGTTTCGCGGATGGCGTCGGAATAGGCATCCCATCGGGAGAGGCCCATCACATCGATCTGGCTAAGCTTCCATTGCTTCAGCGGATCGCTTTCGCGCGCCAGCATGCGGCGCAACTGCTCGGCCCGGCCCACGTTCAGCCAGAACTTGAAAAGATGGATGCCATCCTGCGTGAGCATCGTCTCGAAGGGAATGACCTGCTTGAAAAACAATTCGCGCTCCGGGTCGGTGGTGAAATCGAACACCTTCTCGACCACGCCGCGATTGTACCATGAGCGGTCGAAGAAAACGATCTCTCCCGCCGTGGGAAGATGCTGGACGTAGCGCTGGAAGTACCATTCGCCCTGTTCGCGGTCGCTGGGTTTCGACAGAGCGACGACGCGCGCCGCACGCGGATTGAGGTTCTGGCGGAAGCGCGAAATCGTGCCACCCTTACCGGCGGCGTCGCGGCCTTCGAAGACCATCGCGATACGCCCCCCCTTGGCGCGGACCCATGCCTGCAGTTTCACCAGTTCGATCTGTAGCCGCGCCAATTCCTTTTCATAGACCTTGCGCGAAAGCCGTTCCGAATGGGGGTAGGAGGACGACAGGATCTCGTCCTTTTCCGCGCGGCGGATGGCGGCGCGGATCCTGTCCGGTGCCTCGTTCTCGAAATAGGCGCTGATCGCCCCGTCGAATGGTTTCTGCATGGTCTGGCTCCTCCGCCTTCCGCGCCACTATGTGGCGTCAGGAGCGCGGGCGCAAACCCGCGCGTGTCGCCGCGCGGTCGATGGCGTCCTCCACCGCCTGCGGATCGGCGTGATGGGGCATGTGGCCCACGCCCTCCAACACCGTGAGGTTGCCGTTGGCCAGATCCTCCATCAGGGGCGCGCTGTGGATATCCAGCGGGACGATATTGTCTTTATCGCCGTGCACGGCCTCTACCGGCATTGTCAGCCTGTCGTAGTTCTGCCGCATCTCGATGATCCGGGGCAGCAGGGAATTGACCTGCTGGGCGTTGGCCCGCGTGCTGTCCCGGCGCAGGGTGAGCCCGGGGCCGATGTGCTTGGTATAGCCTTCGGGCGCCTCCTGCGGGGCAAAGATGGCATCTACGCTGGCCGTCACCAGCTGTTTCGGCGCAAAGGCGGTTACGACGGGGATGAAAAGGGCGGAGCCAAGGGTAGAGCCGGTAACGGTATAGAGCCAGCCGAGGCCGCCGGGCCAAGGCTCCGACACGGCGGAGACCAGCACCAGCGCCGCCGTGTCTTCGGGGCGCGACAGGCCCCAGGCCAGCGCCACGGCCCCGCCGTAGGAATGCCCCAGCACGATCGGGTTTTTCACATCCAGCGCATCGGCGGCATTCTGCAGCAGTTCGGCCTGCGCCTGCGGCGGTTCGGCATCGTTGTTCCATGCCCCGCCGTAGCCCGGCAGCCGATCCGTCCAGCCCAACCCGGGCCGGTCGAACAGGACCACCCGGTAGCGGTCTGTCAGGCGCTCCGCGAAGGAGAAGGTGAAATCCCGCAGGTTCCCGCTGGCGCCGTGGATCATCACCAGATCCGGGCCTTCGCCCATCACCTGCGCATGGACCTTGACGCCGTCGATGTCGAGGATCTGGCCCACCGGCGGCGTTGCCACCCGCGCGCGGGCCTCGCGCTGATAGGCGCGCCATTGCACCGCTGCCACCGTGACGGCGGCTATCAGCAGCAGAACGAGCACCAGCTTACGTCCCAATTTGTTCAAGGTCGTAGGGGGTGGATTGATACATCTCGTTGATCCAGTTGCCATAGAGAAGATGCGCGTGGCTGCGCCAACGATTGAGCGGCACCTGCGCCGGATCGTCGCCGGGGTAGTAGTTGCAGGGCAGGGTGACGGGCACGCCCGCTTCCACGTCCCGGTCGAATTCCTGTTTCAGCGTATCGCGGTCGTATTCGAAATGATTGAAGATATAGAGCGCCCGGTGGTCCGGATCCTCCACCAGACAGGGGCCGACCTCGTCGCTGCCCAGCAGCGTGACAAGGCCCGGGGCCGCGTCCACTTCCTCCTGCCGCATTTCCGTCCAGCGGGAAACGGGCACGACGCATTCATCCGAAAAGCCGCGCAGATAGGGCGATGCGGGCGCGAGATTGCGATGCTTGAAACAGCCGAAAGCCTTCTGCGCCAGCATGTGCTTGGGCACGCCGTGGAAATGGTTGATCATCGCCATCCCGCCCCAGCAGACACCGAAGGTCGAATGCACGTTGGTCTGGGTCCAGTCCATGATCCGGCGCAACTCGTCCCAATAGGTCACCTCTGAAAAGGGCAGATGTTCGATCGGGGCGCCGGTGATGATGAGCCCATCGAACTTGCGGTGGCTCACCTCTTCGAAGGGCTGGTAGAAGCTCTCCATATGTTCGGCGGCGGTATTGCGCGTCTGGTGTTCGGACATGCGCACCAGCGTCAGTTCGATCTGCAGCGGCGTCGCGCCGATCAGCCGGGCGAACTGGTTCTCCGTCTGAATCTTCTTGGGCATCAGGTTCAGCAGCGCGATGTTCAGCGGGCGGATGTCCTGATGGCTTGCCAGCTCCTCGTCGACCACCATCACGCCTTCGCGCTTGAGCACGTTAAAGGCGGGCAGATTTGCGGGGATCTTGATGGGCATGGGAAAGATGTGTCCTGTCTTGCGCGGTCTAGATAGACCCTGCACGGGGCAGTGCCAAGGGCGGGCCGGGGCGCGGGGTTCAGCCCGGCAGAACCCCGGCGATAAGATCGGTGAAATCGTCCTGCGTGCGCAGGGCCGCGACCTGATCGGCGGTGACGGTCACGCCCCAGCGCGCCATCGCCGCATAACGCGGCTGCCGGTGCGCCAGCGCCTTGGCATAGGTGAAGCGGATGAAATCATCGGGATCGACCCGCTCGGGCGCGATGTCTTTCTCCTCCAGATATTCCTGCCACACCCGGGCAAGGAATTCCGGCTGATAGGCCATGGGCTTGGGCGCCTTGTCGAAACGGCGGACGAGTTCCTGCGTATGGGCCTCGTCCCCCTTGATCCAGACCGGAAGACATTCCGCCGAAAGTGTCGTCATTAACGGATCTTTGGGGTCGTCCACATCCACCCATTCGCAGATCGACCCGCCCGTGTCGCAGATGAAATGAGGATAGTCATAAAGCGCCTTGGCCCGGCGTGCGAAATGCCCGGTGTCTTCGAGTGCGGCGATCTCTGCCCTGCGGAACGCCTCCTGCCGGGCGGCGTATTCGGGCATCGCCAGCCCGCCCTTTTCTGCAGCCCCCGGCTTGCCGAGCCAGGTGGCCACGGGGGAAAGATTGTCGAAGGTGATGTTGGAGCCGATGTAGATACTGTCGCTGAGCAGCAGTTCCCGCAGGAAAGACACTTTCATCGCTTCCGCCTTGGCATTGTCGGCGATGGTTTCGCCTAAGTAGCGGGTGCCGATCCGGTAATCTATGGAATAGTGGAACCAGTCGCCCGAGGCGCGCAGGAGACTCGACAGATGGGTCTTGCCCAGCCCCGACATCCCGAAAACGAGGACCTTGCGGCGGGGTGCGGAGCGCCATTCGGCGGCATTGGCATAGAGCATCGTCAAGTTCCCTGTCGGCGTCAGGCCTGACTAACCCAGCGCGCCGCCAAGCGCCAGATGCGCCCGTCCAGCACCAGCAGGCCCAGCCCCAGCAGCGCGAACCCCCCGTAGGCGGCGGGGTTCAGCGCCTCGTCCCGCAACCATGCTCCCAGAAGGATGGCGACTGGCGCGACCAGCAGCGTGACCAGCATCAGGTTGCCGCTGCCTGCCATGGCGAGCACCCGGTAATAGAGCAGATAGGCGAAAGCGGTCGCGATCACCGCCATATAGCCGATGGCCAAGAGGGTGGTGGGCGTCAGCCGGGCCGAAGGCGCGCCCTCCAGCGTCCAGGCCAGCGGGATCATGATCAGGCTCGATCCCGTCAGCATCCCTGCCGCGGCAAGCTGCGGCGGCTGCCCCGCCAGCGTCTTGCGCGCCCAGACCCCGGCAGCGGCGTAAGACACCGTTCCCGCGACCACGGCAAGCTGCGCCAACGACCGCAGATCGAGGCTGCGCAAGTTGTCGAGGCCAATGGCCGTGGCGACCCCCGCGAACCCCAGCAACACGCCCACCGCCTTGCGCTGCGTCATCCGCTCATCCGCCAGCAGCAGGGCGGCCAGCATCACCCCGAAGAGCGCGGTGGAGGCATTGAGGATGGAGGTGAGGCCCGATTCGATATGCAGCTGCCCCCATGCCATCAGGGTAAAGGGGATCGCGTTGTTGAACAGGCCCATCACCAGAAAGGCCCCCCAGACCCCCGGGCGGCGGGGCAGGGGCAGCCCCATGGCCCAGACAGCGCCCCAGAGGATCAGCGCGGCCCAGAACACCCGGTGGGCCACCGTCGTCAGCGGTGCGACCTCATCCAGCGCATAGCGCACCGACAGGAAGGATGCGCCCCAGATGAGGGCCAGCAGGGCAAGCTCCGCCCATGCACGGGGCGACATGTCTTTTTGTTGTGTCATGCGCCTTGCCTAAGCCGGGGCGGGGCTTCTGGCGACCCGAATGTTGCGCTTTCGCGGGCAAAGCTGTGGTGCCGGTTCAGCAAGCGCAACGAAAAGGCCCGGCGCAAAGCACCGGGCCTTCGATTTAGCGCCAAGGGGCGGAATCAGAACTTGTAGGCGACCTTCACGCCGATCGCGACGGCCTTGTTGTCGGTGAAGTTCGCAGCCGGGGCGAAGGGGCCGAACTGCGTCTGCGCATCGCCGATATCGACGTAACGCACGCCCGTGGTGATCGTCATGGCGTCCATCGAATAGGTCGCGGCCAGACCCACGCTTGTGTTGCCGTCCGTCGGGCCGAGGTTCGCGGCGAAACCGCCCTGCGACTTTTCGTATCCCACGGTTGCGGCGATGGACCACTGGTCCGTCAGACGGCGGCCCAGACCCAGCGAATAGGTGAAGACATCGTCGTCATAGCTCAGAAGCGGTGCGCCGGTCGCGTTGGTGTAGCCTGCCGGTGCGATGGTGAAGGCCGAGTAATCGGTCCAGCGGATGCCACCGAAAAGCAGCGTGTCTTCGGCCACGCCCGTCTGGAAGGCAAGGTTGACCGACTGCGGCGTCTCCACCGATGTCGTGGTATTCACGGTGGCGAAACCGCCGGGGGTCAGAAAGGTTTCAGAGGTCGCGACGTCGTAGTCGATGGAAGAATTGTAGGTCAGCGCAACCCGCAGCGCGATTTCGGGCATCTCGTATGCCATGCCGGCCACATAGCCGACGCCGACTTCGCTATCCCCGGTGACGGTGTAGCCGTTAACGACGGGAACGGCGGCCGAAGCTTTCACGGACTGGACGCGCAGACCGCCGTGAACGCTGAAGTTCTCGTTGATGCGATAGTTCAGCAAACCGGTGACCGCATGGCTTTCGAACTCGGCCCGGGATCCGGCAGCGTAATAGCCGGTGCCCGTCGGATAGGCCACGTCCGCGCCGAAGGGCTGATCGTAGATGATGGCATAGGACAGCTGGCTGTTGATGTCGGCCTTGTAGGCCGCGCCGAACTGCAGGTAATCCTCGGCCATGTTGCCACTGTTGACGGAGCCGAGGGCCGCGACGGATGTGCCGGAGGTTTCGGGCGAAACCGAACCGAGGCTGAACTCGACATGGCGGCCCTGTTCGAAAAGGGCAGCGATGGATTGGCCGGAGCGGTCGATGCCGCCTGCCTGAACGGCGCCTGCGCAACCGAGTGCGGCGATGATCGCCGGTAGTCTTGCTGTCATGTGAACTCCTCCCCAGAAGTCAGCGCACCTGCCGCCTGCCGGAGGTGCCATGCGCGCAAGGCTAGACGTGCGCAGGCCGCACAGGTCAACAGGTGCCGCCGGGGCAACCTTGGCGTGTAGGAAGGCGGGTGTTACCGATTTGCGACAGCCGCGCGTCGCGCCTCTGTCCAGAGATTGAGGTAATTGCCGCCGAAGATGATCAGCGCGCCCACGAAGACCCAGATATCCAGCGCCTCGGCATAGAGCAGCATACCGACCACGGCGATAAAGGGCAGGCGCACGAAATCGATGGGTACGACCACCGTGGCGGGCGCGATGGCCAGCGCATGGGTCAGGCACCAATGCGCCAGCAGGCCCGCGACGCCGACCAGTGCCAGCCAGATGAAACTGGCCGCATCAGGCAGCGCGACATCGCCGTCGTATCCCGCCGCCACAAGGCCGAAGACAAGCTGCATCGTGGTGAGGTGAAACAGGATGCAGGTGATGCTCTGCGTTCTTGTGAGCCGCTTGGTCATCATTATCGTGAGTGCGAAGAAAACCGCCGCCATGGCCGCCGCCACGAGACCGGCGTTCAGCCCCGCGGGATCGGGCCGCGCCACGATCAATATGCCCGCAAAACCCAGCACGACCGCCAGCGCGCGCATCAGCGTCAGCCGCTCGCCCAGGATCAGGGGCGACAGCACGATCACCCAGATGGGAGAGGTGAATTCAAGCGCGAAGACCTGCGCCAGCGGGATCACCGTGACCGCGAAAAACCACAGGTTCTGGCCGGTGAAATGCGCAAGGTTGCGCAGAAGGTGCAGACCGTAACGATCAAAGCGCACCTCGCGCCACGCGCCGGTAGCCGCAGCGAGGATCAGCACCACGATCACCCCCACAAGGCTGCGGTACATCATGATCTCGAACGTATCGAACCGCGGCGCCAGCGCGCGCCCGGCCACGGCCATGAAGCTGAACGAGGCGATGGAGCCGGTCATCCAGAGCGCCGCGCGCAGTGTCGTGCTCACCGGGGCTTCCAAATGGATGAAAATCCTCGCCGAAGGCAGTCAGACGCTGGCACCGATCACTCCCATTCGATGGTGCCCGGCGGTTTGCTGGTGATGTCGTAGGTCACCCGGTTGATGCCCGGCACCTCGTTGATGATGCGGGTCGCGGTTTCGCCGAGGAACTCGTGGCTGAAGGGATAGTAATCCGCCGTCATGCCATCCACGCTCGTCACCGCGCGCAGGGCGCAGGCGAAATCATAGGTGCGCCCGTCACCCATCACGCCCACCGTCCGGACGGGAAGGATCGCGACGAAGGCCTGCCAGATCTCGTCATAAAGCCCGTGGCGGCGGATCTGGTCGATATAGACGGCATCGGCTTCGCGCAGGATATCCAGTTTCTCGCGCGTGATCTCGCCGGGGCAGCGGATCGCGAGGCCGGGACCGGGAAAGGGGTGGCGGCCGATGAAACTGGCGGGCAGGCCAAGCTCGCGCCCCAGCGCGCGCACCTCGTCCTTGAAAAGTTCCCGCAGCGGTTCCACCAGCTTCAGCCCCATCTTCTCCGGCAGGCCACCGACGTTGTGATGCGATTTGATGGTGACGGAGGGGCCGCCCGAAAAGCTCACGCTTTCGATCACGTCCGGGTAGAGCGTTCCCTGAGCGAGGAATGTCGCATCGCCCACTTCCTTCGCGTGTTTCTGGAACACGTCGATAAAGAGCTTTCCGATGATCTTGCGCTTGGTTTCCGGGTCGCTGACCCCGTCCAGCTCGCCCAAAAACAGATCCTGTTCGTCGGCATGGATCAGCGGCATGTTGTAGTGGTCACGGAACATGGTCACGACCTCTTCGGCCTCGCCCTTGCGCAGCAGGCCATGGTCCACGAAGACGCAGGTGAGCTGGTCGCCGATGGCTTCGTGGATCAGCACCGCCGCGACGCTCGAATCGACGCCGCCCGACAGGCCGCAAATGACCTTCTGGTCGCCGACCTGCGCGCGGATGGCCGCGATGGCTTCTTCGCGGTAGGCTTTCATGGTCCAGTCGCCCGAGAAACCGGCGAGGCGCACGAAATTTTCGAACAGGCGCGCGCCGTTCGGGGTGTGATGCACCTCCGGGTGGAACTGCACCGCGTAGAAATGCCGTTCCGGATCGCCGGAGATGGCGAAGGGCGCATTGGGCGATGTGCCATAGACCTGAAAGCCGGGCGCAAGCTTGCTGACGTGGTCGCCGTGGCTCATCCAGACCTGTTCGCGGTCGGTGCCGAACCAGCCGTGCAGCAGATCGAGTTCGGTTCCCGTGGGCGTGACATAGGCGCGGCCGAATTCAGCGGTGCCATGGCCCCGTTCCACGTGACCGCCGAGGCAGTGCATCATGACCTGCTGGCCATAGCAGATGCCCAGAATCGGCACGCCAAGCTCGAAGATCCGGGCGGGCGGCATGGGCGCGCCTTCGGCAAAGACCGACGATGGCCCCCCCGACAGGATCACCGCGCGGGGCGCGAAATTGTCAAGAAAGTCATCCGTCACGGCATTGAAGGGATGGATTTCGCAGAAGACATTCAATTCGCGCAGCCGTCTGGCGATCAGCTGGGTGACCTGGCTGCCGAAATCGACGATCAGCAGCTTGTCATGGTGGTCCTGCAGGGTGTCTTGGATAAGGTCTGTCATGGCGTCTGATTAGGCGCGCCCCCGGGCCAAGGCAACCCCGTTCACCGCCCCGAGGGGGCGGCATTCTACGCTGTGGCACTATTCCGAACGCCGGGGAAGGCGGGACATGTCGCTTTTTTCTCCGCCCCGCCGTTATCCGCGCGAAGCGCACCCCCACGATGGGCTAGGGACAGGCAACGCATTTCGACAAAAGAGGTCAGCATGACACAGACAGCCAGACGTGGACGGGGCGGCGGCGGCGCGGCCCGACGGGCGGAGCGCAGTGCGGTGTCCTTCGAGACCGCGAAGTACATCGAGCGCAACATCCCGAACTTCGAAATCCTCAATGAGGAAGCGCTGGAAATCATCGAGCACAACGCCGAAACGGTGCTTGAAGAGATCGGCGTGAATTTCCCCGACAATCCGGGCGCGCTGGAGCTGTGGCGCGAGGCCGGTGCCGACGTTCAGGGCGACCGGGTGCGCATCCCGCGTGGACTGGCGCGCAAACTGTGCGAAACGGCCCCGTCAACCTATACCCAGCACGCCCGCAACCCCGCCCGCAATGTCGAGGTGGGCGGGCGCAATCTGGTGCTCGCCCCCGTCTATGGCCCGCCCTTCGTGCGGGACGCGGCCGGCGGCCGCCGCTATGCCACGATGGCGGATTTCAACAAGTTCGTGAAACTGGCCTATATGTCCAAGTGGCTGCACCATTCGGGCGGCACGGTCTGCGAGCCGACGGATGTGCCGGTGAACAAGCGGCACCTCGACATGCTGCACGCCCATATGACGCTGTCGGACAAGCCGTTCATGGGGTCGGTCACCGAACCCAGCCGTGCGCAGGACAGCGTGGACATGTGCGGCGTGCTTTTCGGCGAGGATTTCGTTCAGCAGAACACGGTCATGACCTCGCTCATCAACATCAACTCGCCGATGACATTCGACGACGTGATGATGGGCGCGCTCGAAGTCTATGCGAAGAACAATCAGGCCTGCATCATCTCTCCGTTCATCGTGGGCGGGGCGATGGCGCCGGTTTCGGTGGCCGGGACGCTGACGCAGGTTCTGGCCGAAGTGCTGGCGGGCATCGCCTATAGCCAGCTTGTGCGCAAGGGCGCGCCGGTGATCTTCGGCGCTTTCGTGACCTCCATCGACATGAATAGCGGTGCCCCCACCTTCGGCACGCCCGAAGCCTCGCATATCACCTATGGGGCCGGTCAGCTGGCGCGGCGTCTGAACCTGCCGTTCCGCTCCGCCGGATCGTTCTGCGGCTCGAAACTGCCCGATGCGCAGGCCGCCTACGAGACGTCGAACAGCCTGAACATGGGGCTTCTGTCCGGTGTGAACTTCATGCTGCATGCCTGCGGCTGGCTCGAAGGCGGGCTGGTGTCCTCCTTCGAAAAATTCGTGATGGACGCGGACCAGTTGGGCACCTTGCATCATCTGGCGCGCGGCGTGCAGATGGATGAGGATGCGCAGGCGCTGGATGCGATCCGCGAAGTCGGTCCGGGCGGGCATTATCTGGGCTGCGCCCATACCCAGGCGAACTTCAAGTCTGCCTTCTGGAAATCCGATCTGCTCGACTATAAGCCCTTCGAGACATGGTATGACGAGGGCGCGCGGGATACTCAGACGCTGGCCGCCGCCCGGGTGGAGCGCATGCTGGCCGACTATCGCCAGCCGGAGATGGACCCCGCCAAGCGGGAGGCGCTGGATGCGTTCGTCGCACAGCGCAAGGCAGCGGAACCTGACAGCTTCATGTAAGCGCTCACCTGTCGTGAAGGGCCGGGGCGGGGCGCGCGGCTAGCGCGATCCCGCCGCGGCCTTCTCGGCCTGCGCGCGTTGCAGCACGCGCGCTTCGCCGACCATTGCGATCAGCACATCCACATGGTCCGCCACGCTGTAGCTGGCCATGCCCGCGCCGCGCTGCTCTTCGAGCGCGGCTTCTGATTCCATCAGGCGCATCAGGCTTTCGACAGGTCCGGGCAGGCGCCCGAATCCCAGCAGCCGGGCCAGATGGACCGGGCGCTTGTAGTCCTCCGCCCCGATGCGCGCGGCACGCATCAAGAGCGCGGGGCGGCGCATTTCCTTCAGCATCGTCAACACGTCCTTCATTGTGGAAATCCTTTTCTGCGGCCTTGCCCGGAAGCGGGCTTGGCACAGGTTGGCACAACTGGGGCGGGTGTTGCGGTCCTTTAAGGGGGTGCGTTCGGACCGGATGCTTTTGTTTACCAGCTGGAAACAATGCTTCTAATTCGATCACATTTTAACAAAAGAGTAACCAATACTTCCAATGGATGTGTGGGTAACTCTGTGGATAAATCCACCAGTCGATGGATGACCGCCCATGGCCACGCTTCGGAACGATCCCCCCTCCGCCCCCCGCTGGAACGGCAGGCTGCCCGCCTGGGTGCCGCATGCCGCGCAGCATTACCTAGCCCATACCGAACAGGGCCTGCCGATCCGGGCGCTTGCCCGGCAGGCGGGCTGCCATGCCTCGACCGTCCTGCGCCAGATCCGCCGGTTCGAGACGCGGCGGGACGATCCGCTGGTCGATGCGGCGTTGCAGAGCCTCGGGCGGGCGATGCTGGGCGGCGGGCGCGGCGAACGGGCCATCGGCGCAGCGAAAGAGAGTTCAAGGATGAAGAAGATCAAGGCGGCTGCTCTGCCGGATGACGAAACCCTCGGCGCCGAGGCCCGGCGGGTATTGCGCCGATTGTGCGAACGCGGGGCCGTGCTGGCCGTTGCACCAGACCTTGACCGGGCCGTGGTGGTGCGCGAAGGCGGGGCAGGGGGCGGGTTGCGCACCGCGGTGGTGGCCAAACCGGTGGCGGAGGCCATGGCCCTGAAGGACTGGATCGCGGCGAGCGGCAGCGGGCGCGTTGTCCGCTACCGGATCACGGCAGCGGGCAGGGCCGAGGTGGCGCGCGATCTGGGCGGCGCGGCCGACACCGAAGAGCCGCCCGTTCCGGCAGAGGGTTTTGCAGAGGCGCCCATGGCCTTCGATGGGCCGGCCCCCTCCCGCGAGGCTGCCGCGGAGGACGAGGAAGCGCGGCTGCGACGGATGCGGCACTGCCTGACCGAAAGCCCGCTTGCGGTACTGGCGCGCAGGCGGGACAAGTCGGGGACTCCATTCCTGCCCGAGCCGCTTGTTCATGCCGGGGAACGGCTGCGCGAGGATTTCGAACTGGCCCAGATGGGCCCGCGAATGGCGCAGTCCTGGGACAGGTTCCTTGCTCCGGCGCGCGGCGGGGACGGATCCGGCGGGACGGATACGAGCCCCGCTGAGGCCCGCGCGCGGGTGGAGGCGGCCATCGCGGAACTGGGCCCCGGCCTGTCGGACGTGGTCCTGCGCTGCTGCTGCCATCTGGAAGGGCTCGAAACGGTCGAAAAGCAGCTTGGCTGGTCCGCGCGTTCGGCCAAGATCGTGTTGCGCATCGCGCTTATCCGGCTGAAGGTCCATTACGACCAGACGATCGGCTCCGGCGGTCCGATGATCGGCTGAAGGCGCCTGGCGGGCCGGTTTCGGGGGCGCCGCCCCCGGGCCCCCGGAGTATTTCGAAAAGGGTGAAGGGGGCGCCCCCGCGCATGGCAGGCTTGCGCGCGGGGGTCTTTTGTCTGCGCCGCGATATGCTAGACAGGGGCAGTTCTGCATGGAGACCCCCGATGCGCGATCTGAAGATTCCCGAACAGCGGCATCCCGAAAAGGCACGGCGACCGGACAACCCCCAGCCGAAAAAGCCGGACTGGATCAGGGTGAAAGCGCCGGGCGGCAAGGGATATGCGGAAACCGCGCGCATCATGCGCGACAACAAGCTGGTGACCGTCTGCGAAGAGGCCGGATGTCCTAATGTGGGCGAATGCTGGAGCCAGGGCCACGCCACGATGATGATCATGGGCGAGGTCTGCACGCGGGCCTGCACCTTCTGCAACATCGCCACGGGCCGCCCGCCCGAGGCGCTTGACGTTTTCGAGCCGGGCCGGGTCGCCGATGCGGTGGCGAAGCTGGGCTTGAACCATGTGGTCATCACCTCCGTCGACCGGGACGATATCGCGGACGGCGGGGCGGATCATTTCGCCCAGACCATCCGCGCCGTGCGCCATCGCAGCCCCGGCACCACCATCGAGATTCTCACGCCGGATTTCATCCGCTGCGATCCGTCGGTGCTGGAAAAGGTGGTGGAGGCGAAGCCGGATGTTTTCAACCACAACCTCGAGACCGTGCCGGGCCTTTACCCCGAAGTGCGTCCCGGGGCGCGGTATTTCCATTCCCTGCGCCTGCTGCAGCGGGTGAAAGAGCTGGATCCGACCATGTTCACCAAGTCCGGTATCATGGTGGGATTGGGCGAGATGCGTCAGCAGGTCGTTCAGGTGATGGAGGACATGCGCGCCGCCGACATCGATTTCCTGACCATCGGGCAATACCTGCAGCCAACGCCGAAGCATCACCGGGTGGACCGCTTCGTACATCCGGACGAATTCGCCTCTTACGAAAAGACTGCCTATGGCAAAGGCTTCCTGATGGTTTCGGCGACGCCGCTAACGCGGTCGTCCTATCACGCGGGCGATGATTTCGCGCGTCTGCGCGCGGCGCGGCTGAAGCGGCTGGGCGCCTGACGGGTCATTCCGCGGGCGCTGCCTCTGCCGTGGCCTCGGGCACGGGCGGGACCACCATGAGATAGGCGGCCAGCGCCTCCCGGTCCTGCGGGGGGAGCATGGCGAGATTTTCGACGACCTCCGCCATCTGGGCGCCGGCGGTATCGTAGTCGGGCGTGAATCCGGTGGTGAAATAGCCCACGATATCGGCCTGTGACCATGTCAGTTCGGCGGGGGTGATATTGGGGATACGCCCCTTACCGTCCGGGTTCGGCGCGCCGGCCAGCCAGCGTTGCAGTTCAAGCCCGCCCGCGGCGTTGCGCGGGGTATGGCATTCACCGCAGTGGGCCAATGCTTCGGCAAGGTAGCGCCCGCGCGCCTGTTCTGGCGCAAGGTCACCCGTGACCGCGTAGTCCTCCGGCATGAAGGCCAGTTTCCACAAACCAAGACCACGGCGGAGGTTGAAGGGGAAGGGCACCGCGTGGGCGGGGGCTTCGGCGGTGGCCGCAGGCAGGGTTTGCAGATAGGCGAAGAGATCGGCGACATCGCCCTCGGTCATGTGTTGATAGGCAGCGTAGGGAAAGGCGGGGTAGTAGTGCCGCCCCTCGGGCGAGACACCTTGCCTTACCGCATTGGCGAATTGCGGCAGCGACCAGCCGCCAAGGCCCGCGACCGGATCGGAGGAGATGTTGGGCGCATAGAAGGTGCCGAAATCACTGTCGAAGGCCTGCCCCCCTGACAGGAGCGGCGGAGCGGTGTTTTCGCCCTCCGGCGCGTCGGGGGGCTGGTGGCAGGACCGGCACCCTGCCGCCGCAAAGACCCGCGCGCCGTTCTCGACATCGGGGCGGTGACCCGCGGCAAAGTCCGGATCCTCGGCGGCGGGGGCCGTCACGAACCAGCCCGCGGCGCCCAGAGCGGCGAGCAGCGCCAGCAGACCCCGGCGCGCCCTGCCCATGATCAGTTTTCGGGGCCGCGGTAGGTGTCGTGGCAGCTCTTGCAGGCTTGACCGACGGAACCCATACCGGCCCGCAGACTATCCAGATCGGCGGCGGCGGCATCGATCATCTCACCGCTCGCGGTTTCAAGCGCGGTGAATTTCTCGGCAAAGCCATCGGGGTCGGACCAGATTTCAGCCTTGGCGCGTGAATCGCCGACCGCGCCCTGTTCGGTGCCTTCGATCCACATGGTCCCCCGGGCGAGGCCCGCGGCGGCATGCAGGTTCATCGCGGCGTTGCGGGCGGTTTCTGAATCGTACTCGGTCTCTCCCTTCGCGATCGCCCCCAGAATACCGGTGTGATAGGCGATCAGCTTCATCTGCGCCTTGCGCGCCTCGACAGCGGCCATGGCGGCCTTGTCGCTGTGGTTCGCGGCAACGGCGGCGGTGGCAAGACCCGCCAAAGCGAGGCAGAAGATGGATGTACGTGCTATTGTCATGGTGTCCCTCCCTGAATGTGCCCGACGGTAGCATGCGGCGTCCAACCGGCAAAATCCCGTCATCGTGATCATCTCAGGGGCGGGGAATACGCTCTGCCGTGGCCCATTCGGGCCACCAGCCCATCCATTCGATCCCCCCGATGAGAAGCGCCAGCGCCACGATGCCGAAGACAAGCTTTACCCGCGCGGCAGAAGGCGGGTTATGGGCCCATTTCGCCATCCGGAAGAACCATGTGAGGTTCATGCCTTTTCCCCTTCGTTCAGGTAAAGCGAACGGTGCCGATGTAGGGCAGGTTGCGGTTGCGCTGTGCGAAATCGATGCCGTAGCCCACGACGAATTCATCTGGAATCTCAAAGCCGGTCCAGTCGGCCTTCAGGTCGACTTCGCGGCGGCTGGGCTTGTCCAGCAGCGCGATGGACTTGAGCCGCGCGGGCCCGCGCGAGCGCAGCAGATTGGTGACATGATGAAGCGTGTGGCCGGTATCCACAATGTCTTCGACCACCAGCACGTCGCGGCCTTCGATGGCGCCGCGCAGATCCTTGAGGATCCGAACCTCGCGGCTGCTTTCCATACCGTCGCCGTAGCTCGACGCTTCGAGGAAATCGACCTCGATCGGCAGGTCCAGTTCCCGCACCAGATCGGCGATGAAGACGAAGGAGCCGCGCAGCAGCCCCACGACGATCAGCTTGTCGGTGCCGTCGAACTCGTCGTGGATGGCGCGGCAGAGCGCTTCGATCCGGGCGGCGATGGCCTTGGCCGAGATCAATTCGTCGATGACGTAGGGCCGGTCGGTCATGGCTTTGCCCTTGAATTCCAGCGGCTGAACAGTGAGATAGGGCCTAACCCGCCAGATGATGGAACGCAATGCCCACCCATTCCGAGACCCGCAAGCTTCCCTATACCGCGCAGCAAATGTACGATCTGGTCGCCGATGTGGGCCGCTATCCGGAGTTTCTGCCCTGGACGGCGGCGGCGCGGATCCGCAGTGACGAAGACAGGGGCGATCACCGGGTGATGGAGGCCGATCTGGTGATCAGCTTCAAGGTTTTCCGTGAACGTTTCACCAGTCGCGTGGTCCTCTGGCCCGATGAAAAGAAGATCGATACCGAATACCTGGACGGGCCGTTCAAATACATGAAGTCCAACTGGAAGTTCACCGACCTGCCCGGGGGCGGCTGCGAGGTGGATTTCTTCGTCGATTTCGAATTCCGCAACGCGATCCTTCAGCGGATCATCGGCGTGGTCTTCAACGAGGCGATGCTGCGCATCGTGCGGGCCTTCGAGAAGCGCGCGCAGGAGCTTTACGGCCCCGGCACGTCGGCCGTCTGAACCGGCGCGGCGCAGTGCTATAGCTGCGCCGCCCGGGAGTCTTAGTTGCTGAGGTCGTAGGCGCGTTCGCCATGGACCCGCAGGTCCAACCCGTCGGTTTCCGTTTCCGCGTCCACCCGAAGCGGCACGATCGCGCGGCAGACGAAGACGAGGATCACGCTGACCACCACCGTGAAGACGCCCACGATGGCAAGCGAGCCGAGCTGCGCGGCCCATGACCCGGCGCCGAGCGCCGCGATCATGATGGTGCCGAAGATGCCGCCCACGCCGTGCACCGCGAAGACATCAAGCGTGTCGTCGATGCGCAGCCGGTTGCGGACCAGCACGACCGCTTCCTGACAGAGCACGCCCGCCACCGCGCCGATCAGCAGCGCCGCCCACGGACCCACGAAGCCGGAAGCCGGGGTGATGGAGGCAAGGCCCGCGATGGTCCCCGTCACGATGCCCACGAGCGAGGGCTTGCCGAACTTGATCTTCTCCCACAGCGCCCAGGTGAGCGAGGCCGTGGCAGCGGAGATATGGGTCACGGTGATGGCCATGGCGGCCCCGCCATCGGCGGCAAGCTGCGAGCCGCCGTTGAAGCCGAACCAGCCCACCCAGAGCAGCGCGGCACCCACCATCACGAGGCCTGGATTATGCGGCGGCGTGGTCTGGTTCTTGCGCGGGCCGAGGAACATCGCCAGCACCAGCGCGGCCAGACCGGCGGTTTCATGAACCACGATCCCGCCCGCGAAGTCACGCGCGCCGGTTTCACCGAAGATACCGCCGTCGGCCAGCATTCCGCCGCCCCAGATCCAGTGCACCACCGGCGCGTAGACCACCAGCATCCAGAGGCTAGAGAAGAGCAGCACGAAGGCGAAGTTGATCCGCTCTACATAGGCGCCCACGATCAGCGCCGGGGTGATGACGGCAAAGGTCATCTGGAAGGCGAAGAAGAGAATCTCGGGCAGGGTGCCGGCAAGGCTGTCGGCGTCGACCCCGGCAAGACCGATCTTGCCCAGACCGCCCCAGAACCCCGTCTCGCCGGGTCCGAAGGCGATGGAATAGCCCACGAGGAACCAGAGCACGCTCATCAGGCAGGCGACGGCGTAGCATTGCATGAAAACGCTGAGCACGTTGCGGCTGCGGACGAGACCGCCGTAAAAAAGGGCAAGGCCCGGCAGCGTCATCAAAAGGACGAGGGCGGTTGCGGTCATGATCCATGCGGTATCGGCGGGGTTCATCTGCGGCTCCGGTGCTTGAGGTGAAACATTCGGGGCAGGAACGACAGGACAGGCCCATACAAAAGGCAAAACCCCCTGCGGGCTGCCCGTTTTCCGGGCAAAATATCAATTGCCTTATTTTTGTGCGGTCTGCACGGCGTTTTGCCCGAAAATCAGGCGCTTTCGCGAAGCGCCTGCCGCAGCAGCGTCAGCGCATGATCCCGCGCCGCGCGGCGGACAGCCTCGCGCCCCTGCGCACCGAATTCGCAGGTCTCGGCGAATGTCTCCCGTTGCTCGCCCGCGAGTGCAAAGCAAACGCGGCCTTCGGGCTTGTGCTCCGACCCGCCGGGGCCCGCGATGCCGGTGATCGAAACCGCGAGCCCCGCGCCGGAGCGCGTGAGCGCGCCCTCCGCCATTTCGCGGGCGACCGCTTCGGACACCGCGCCGTGGGCTTCAAGCGTCGCCTCGCGCACGCCCAGAAGCTCGGTCTTCGCGGCGTTGGTATAGGTGACGAATCCCCGCTCGAAGACCGCGGAGGATCCGGGCAGGTCGGTGAGCGCCACGGCCACCATACCGCCCGTGCAGCTTTCGGCGGTGGCGATCATGATGCCCCGGGCGCGGGCCGCCTCCAGTATCTCGGCGGCCAGCGTCATCCCTGAAGCACCCCGTGATAGAGCCCGGCCAGCACGATCACGCAGACCGCGGCGAAGATGCCTGCGATCACGTCGTCCAGCATCACCCCCAGCGGGTCGCCGCGCCGGTCCGCCCAGCCCACCAGCCACGGTTTGGCGATGTCAAAGAGGCGGAACAGCAGGAAAGCCGCGATCCAGCCCGGCCAGAGGTTCAGGATCGGGATGCCCATGGACCATGCCGCATGGCTGAGCGGCAGGAGCGCGATCCACTGGCCGACGAGTTCGTCGACCACGATTTCCGAAGGGTCGTGGTTTTCCTGCCCCGCGGTCATGCGCGCGGTGGCCCACCAGCCCAGCGGAAAGGCCGCGATGATGCCCAGGGCCAGCAGCGGCAGGCCCCCGATCACATGTAAAAGCCAGGCATAGGGCAGGCCGATGAGCGAGCCCCAGGTGCCCGGACCGGGACGCAGGTAACCGACGCCCAGAAGCGTCGCGATCAGTCTGGCGGCAATCATGTCTTCACCAATGTCGCTGTGGCCATGCAGGCGATGCCTTCGCCCCGGCCTGCAAAGCCGAGCCGTTCCGTCGTCGTCGCCTTGACGGAGACACGGTCGATTTCAATGTCCAGCATCTCGGCCATCGCCGCGCGCATCCTTTCGGTATGAGGCCCGATCTTCGGGACCTCGCAGATCAGCGTGCAATCCACATGGGTGAGGCTAAAGCCCATCTCACGGGCAAGGGTGGCGGCATGGCGCAGGAAGATATCGCTTCGTGCACCTTTCCACTGCGGGTCGGAGGGCGGGAAATGCTGGCCGATGTCGCCGCGCGCCAATGCGCCGTAGATCGCATCCGTCACGGTGTGCAGGCCCACATCGGCGTCCGAATGGCCGACAAGCCCGCGGTCATGGGAAATATGCACCCCGCAGAGCGTCACGCCGTCCCCCGGCCCGAAGGCGTGAACGTCGAAACCGTTGCCTGTTCTGATATCCAAATCTTTCTCCAATATGCGGGCGGCGCGGGCGAAATCCTCGGGCTGCGTCACCTTGATGTTGTCGGGGCTGCCGGGGGTGATCGCCACGTCTATGCCCGCGGCGCGGGCTACGGCCACGTCATCGGCCGCCGCCGGGCCTTCAAAGGCGGCATGTGCGGCGCGGATCGCGGCGAGGTCGAACCCCTGCGGGGTCTGGGCCGCGTAGAGGCCGCTGCGGTCGCGCGTATCCTTCACGATCCCTTCCGCCCCCAGCCAGAGCGCATCGCTCACGGGCAGGCCGGGGGCCGCGGCGGGGTGGGTCTGCAGGGCCTGCAGGACACCGTCGATCACCGCGGCGGAAACGCAAGGCCGGGCGGCATCGTGGATCAGCACATTGCCTGCCTCCCCCAGCAGCGCGAGGCCCATGGCCACGGACTGCGACCGTTCCGCCCCCCCGGCGCCCACACGCAGACCGCGCGCGCGCAAATCTTCTGCCTGTTCGGCCATGTCGTCGGGGTGAAGAACGATGGCAATCCGGTCGATGCCGGAGTGTGCCTCGAAGGCGGCAATGGCATGGTCCACCACCCGCTTGCCGCCGAGGGGCCGCCATTGTTTGGGCACGCCACCGCCCGCGCGCACACCGCGCCCGGCGGCCACGATCAGGGCAGAGGTTGTCATGAGAAAATCGTCGTCGTCATGGCGACTGTCTAGGCAATGCCCGTGCGGGGCGCAATCGGCAGGGCGTGTTGCCTGTTTTTTAGGCAAACGGTCCCGGCAGGCCCCGTAAAGCGGCGCTGCAGCGTTGAGACTTGGACCATGACAGGATATGCCAAGGACAACTGCACAAGGATTAGGCATTTGACCGCCCCCGCGTTTCCCGTTCCCATCGCGCCGCCGGTGCTTCTGGCCCCGATGGCCGGAATCACCGATCTGCCGTACCGCAAGCTGGTGGCGTCCTTCGGCGCCGGGCTCGTGGTGTCGGAAATGGTCGCCAGCCGGGAGCTTCTCTGCGCGCGGCCCGGCACGCGGGAGAAAGCCGAATTGGGGCTGGGGGTCGAGGGGACGTCGGTCCAGATCGCGGGCTGCGAGGCGGAGGTGATGGCCGAAGCCGCGCGGCGGATCGCGGGGCAGGGCGCCCGGCTTATCGACATCAACATGGGCTGTCCCGCCAAGAAAGTAACGCAGGGCTATTCCGGCTCTGCCCTGATGCGCGCGCCCGATCACGCGCTGCGGCTCATTGAGGCGGTGGTGGGCGCGGTCGATGTGCCGGTGACGCTCAAGACCCGGCTCGGCTGGGATGACGACAGTCGCAATGCCGCGCAGATCGCCCGCAGGGCCGAATCGGCGGGGATCCGCATGATCACGGTGCATGGTCGCACGCGCTGCCAATTCTACAAGGGCACCGCCGACTGGGCCGCCATCGCGGAGGTGCGCGCGGCGGTCTCCATCCCGCTCATCGCCAATGGCGACATCACCGACAGCATCACGGCCCGACAGGCGATGGCGGCGTCGCAGGCCGACGGGATCATGGTGGGGCGCGGGGCGCGGGGGCGCCCCTGGCTGCTGGCCGAAATCGCGCGCGATCTCTTTGGCACGCCGGCGCCCGTGGTGCCCGAAGGTGCCGCGCTGGTGAATATCGTCGCGGGCCATTACGAAGACATTCTGTCTTTCTACGGAGCGGATCTGGGGCTGCGGGTCGCGCGCAAACACCTTGGCTGGTACATGGACGGTTGTGGCACACCCGCCGACGTGCGCCGCGCGGTTCTGACGGCGCGCAGCCCGGCGGAGGTCATGGCGCTGCTGCCCCGCGCGCTGGGGCAGGCCGCCCGACGGCAGGCGGCATGAGCGATCCGGGCGATATCTGGACATCGCTGCCGGTTCCGGCGGTGGTGATCGGGGCCGATGACGGTATCCGCGATGTGAACCCCGCCGCGGAAGGCTTCCTCAACGTGTCGGCCAAATCGGTACTGGGCCAGCCCGTCTGGGATGTGATCGCGGTGGACGACCCGCTCGAGATCGCCTTTGACCGCGCGCGCAGTTCGGGCACGCCGCTTTTCGTCAACGATATCGACGTCGGCAGCGGCCAGCGCGCCCCACTGCAATGCGCGCTGCAGATAGCCCCGCTGGTGGGCCGCGATGACTGTATGCTCATGCTCATCACGCCTCGCGAACTGGCGGGCCGGATGACGCAGAACCATTCGGTCAAGAGTGCCGCGAAATCGGCCATCGGCATGGCCGAAATGCTGGCGCATGAGATCAAGAACCCGCTTGCCGGGATCACGGGTGCGGCGCAACTGCTCAGCATGAATCTGCGGGCGGAGGATCTGGAGTTGACCGACCTCATCGTCGCGGAATCGCGGCGGATCGTGAAGCTGCTGGAGCAGGTGGAGCAATTCGGTAACCTGTCGAAACCCGTCCGTGCCCCGGTCAACCTACACGACGTGCTGGACCGCGCGCGCCGTTCTGCGCTGCTGGGGTTCGGGGCAGGTATGCGCATCATCGAGGATTACGATCCTTCGCTGCCCTTTGCGCTGGGGGACAAGGACCAGTTGCTGCAGGTGATCCTGAACCTGCTCAAGAACGCCTCCGAAGCGGGGGGCAGCACGATCCGGCTGCATACCTATTTCGAACATTCATTCCGGTTGCGCCGGGCGGACGGGTCGGGCCAGTCGCTGCCGCTGCAGATAGAGGTGGTCGACGACGGCA
>NZ_LWGH01000300.1:0-5154 GCF_001635395.1 Sulfitobacter sp. HI0129
ACGCCGCCCTATCCGTCCACCCACAACTTGGGCACGAACCGGATGAGCGAGAAGGCCGAAGACGGTGTGGTCAACAAGTGGGGGCAGACCCACGACATCAAGAACCTGTTCGTTTCGGACGGTTCGCAGTTCACGACCGGCGCGGCGGAAAACCCGACGCTGACCATCGTGGCCCTTGCGATCCGGCAGGCGGATCATATCGCCAGCGAGATGGGTGCGGGCAACATCTGACGCATTGCAGCGCCCCGGGCTATCCCGGGGCGCTGTGACTTTGCAGAAGTCGGAATGAAAAAGCGATACCGCCCCCATGGGGGCGGTTCATTCGTTCAGGACCGGGCGGCGCCGATCACTTCGCGGTACATCGCCGTCGCCTTGTCATCGGCCAGATCCACATCGTCGAGCGACAGCGGCTTGCCCGCCGCCACATCGCGGCGCAGGGTCACGCCATGGGCCAGACCGATGGGCAGCGCCGCCCCCGCGGTCGCCAGCGGCAGCGCCTTGCCGTAGACGGTATAGCCGCCTTCGCCATCGAGCTTTTCACCCGACTTCAGCGCGCGCTTGGCCACCGCCGCCACGGTGCCGCGCATTTCTCGCGACTGGCCCGTCGGCTCCTGCCGGAGCGCAACGCTCAGCACGGAGATCGACAGTTCCAGCCCGATCAGGTGGAAGGGTTTGTACATCGCGGCGAAGCGCCCGGTGCTGTCCGTCGGCAGCCCGTATTGTTTGAAACAGGCCGCGGCATAGTCGTTGGGCGCCTCAAGCACCACGTAGACACCCCAGCGCAGGTCGCGGAAGACCGGGCGGCCGTCCCGCTCCAGCGAGGAAACCGTTTCGACCATGCCGCGCCGGGCGAGTTGACCGCCCAGCTCGCGCGGTCGCAGGACATGGGCCAGATCGTCCACCCCGCAGGCGGGAAAGCCCAGCCCTTCTTCCGGCACATCGAGACCGCAGGCATTGGCGATGGCCACCATCTCGATGGCGCTCTTTGTCCCGTCGAGGAAGGAGTTGAACATCTGCGGGTTCATCCCCGCCTTCTTCGCCTCTTCCGCGGTGAGGCCGTAGTGGCCCCAGACATCGTCGGGGGTGACCGTGTGATAGGCCGGCAGGTACTTCGTCCCCTTGCCCGCCGCCGTCACCGTGAAACCGGCGGCCCGCGCCCAGTCGACCATTTCCGACACGAGGGCGGGTTGATCGCCGTAGGCCATCGAATAGCAGACCCCGGCGGAGGCGGCCCGGCGCGCAAGGGCGGGGCCCACCATGGCGTCCGCCTCCACGTTGACCATGACGACATGTTTGCCCGCGTCAAAGGCGGCCTCGGCGTGGTTTATCCCGGCGCGGGGGTTGCCCGTGGCCTCGATCACCACGTCGACGTCATCGCGGGCGGCCAGTGCCGCGCCGTCGCCGACATAGGTCGTTGCCTCGATACGCTCGTCGTCCCAGCCGACTTCGCGGCAGGCAGCGCGCGCCCGGTCGGGGTCGAGATCGGCGATGGCCGTGACCTCGAGCCCCGCGATCGTCGGCACCTGGCTGAGGAACATGGAGCCGAACTTTCCCGCCCCGATCAACCCGGCCCTTACGGGTTTGCCCCGCTCCGCGGCCTCTGCCGCCAGTCTCGCAAGGTTCATGTCCGCTCTCTTTCCTTTAACGTTTGGGTCAGTCGAACATGGTCGACCGATCGATCACAAGTTCATTCCGGCGGGACCGGACGCCACCGGGGCCGCCCCCGTCACGCGGCACGCCCGCGGGGGACATGGCGCAGGTGGCTTCCCGTCACCCCGCCGGGCAGGGCGGCGATCCGGTCCGCGACGTCCAGCAGGCGAGGCAGGTCGATGCCCGTGCTCCGCCCCCCTTCGTTGAAGGCGAAGACGAGGTCTTCGGTCGCCGTGTTGCCCGTGGCGCCGGGGGCGAAGGGGCATCCCCCCAGCCCGGCGGCGGCGGTATCGAAGACGCGCACCCCGGATTGCCACGCGGCCAGCGCGTTGGCGACCCCCTGGCCGAAGGTATTGTGCCCGTGGAAGGCCCAGGTGTTGCCAGCTGTTTCCGGCAACATCTGAACGGTATCGAAACGGCGCGCAACATCGAAAGGGTTCGCGCGGCCGGTCGTGTCGCAAAGGGCGAGTTCGGCGTTGGGCGCGATGGCCGCGACCTGTTTGACTGCCTCGACAAGATCCATCAGCGGCACGCCGCCGTCGAACGGGCAATCGAATGCCGTCGCCAGATCGACGCGCAGGAACGTGCCTTTGGGCAGCGCCTTCACGATTTCATCGAGACCGGTGAGGGATTGCGCCACCGTCTGGCGGACGTTGTTGAGGTTGTGGGCCTGCGATACCGAGAAGACATAGACGATCTGCCGCAAGCCCGCCTTCAGCGCGTTTTCCGCCCCCCGCAGGTTGGGGACGAGAGCGGCAAGCTCCGCCGGCAGGTCCCGCGTGCCTTCCACGATCTCGGCCATGTCGGCCATCTGGGGCACCGCCTTGGGGCTGACGAAGCTGCCAAGTTCGATCCGCGGGCAACCGGCGGCGGCAAGATCGCGGATAATGCCGATCTTCGCCTCCGTGGGCAGGGGGTTCGCGATGGATTGAAAACCGTCGCGGGGGGCGACTTCGCAGATGATGGGGGTTGCGGCGGCCAATGCTCAGATCTCCTGCAGGTCTTCGTGATCGTCCCGTCGCCTGTCGGGCCAGAAGGTCGCGTCGATTGCGTCGAGGGCGAACTGGATCGCCAGCAGGCCGAAACCGATGGGAAGCAGCGCATAGGGATAGACCATGGGCGTGCCGAAGCTGGAAGACACCCGTTCGCCGAATTCCCACGCCTGATAGGCCATGATGGAGCCGCGCCATGTCATGATGACGCAGAAGGCGACCCCGATGAGCGCGATGATCACGCGCACGACGCGCTGCGCGATCGTGCCGAGCTTGACGGCGAAAAAGGTGATCCGGATATGGCTGTCGGTGCGCTGGACATCCGCAGCCGTGATCGCGGTGACATAGATGATCAGGAAGGTGTTGACCTCCAGTGACCAGGAGGTGGGCGCCGTGAAGACATAACGCATGATGGCGTCGTAGCAGATGGTGATGACCATGAACGCAAGCACGATCTGGCCGGACACCTGCAACGCCTGTGCAGTGCGATCGAATAGTTTCCTCACGGCGCCCTCCTTTCCCGATCAGGCGTCTTTGCCGAGCGCCAGTGCGATGGCGCGGTTTCCGACGTCTTCGCCGACTTCGGCGATCCATGCGGCGCGCACTTCTTCGGCTGCCGCTTCGAGCTTGGCGAGTTCCTCTTCGGAGGGTTCGATCACTTCGATCCCCTGTTCGGCGATCATCGGCCAGAACTCATCCGGGTAGATGGTGTTGTTGGCCTGCGCCGCGCCATTCTCGTCGAACCAGTCACCCGCCTCGTTGAAGGCGGCCTTCTCCTCTTCGCTCATATTCTCCCACCGTTTCGTGGTGGTGAAAAGACCGATGCCATACGCGGTGAGCGGCAGCTTGTAGACGACGCCGACCTGTTCCTGCAGCGAACGGCCGATGATGGTGGAGATATTGGCCACGGCCGCGTCCACGGTGTTTCGCTGCAGCGCGAGGTAGAGTTCCGACGAGGGAATGCGCACCGAGGCGCCGCCGAAGTCTTCGACCACCTGCGTGGCCTCGAAGCTCACCACCCGGACCTTCTTGCCCGAGATATCCGCGATGGATTTGATCGGGGACGCGGTGGTGGACCACAGGTATTCCGGCTCAAGGATGTTGCCCATCATCGAGACCATGTAGAGGCCTTCCTCGTTCAGCTTTTCCTGAATGAGGTTGAAAAGCGGGCTGCCCTTGGCGAGACGCTCGGGGTTTTCATAGAGCGCGTCCACCACACCCGGCAGGCCCGTAATGCCCAGGATCGGCACTGAACGGGTGATGTAGCTGGTGGTGTGGAACATGAAGTCGATGGTGCCGGCGCGCAGGGCGGGCAGCTGTTCATCGGCCTTCAGCAGCTTGCCGCTGTCGTAGTAGTCGACCGCGACGGCGCCCGACTGGCCCAGCCGTTCGACAAATCCGGCGGAGCCGTAGGACAGCGCCTTGTAGCTGGGCGGCAGGTAGCTGACGCCGGTCATCGTGGTTTCTGCCAATGCGGCAGAGCCAAGGCCAAGCACGGCAGAGCCGGCAAGGGCGGCAGTGGTATTTCGCAGGAAGCTGCGGCGGGATAGGGTCATTCTGGTTTCCTCCTCTGGTGTGTTGAATGACGGGTGATCAGATGAAGCCGGGCAGCCACAGGCTAAGGCCGGGGAAAAGCACGAAGATCATGAGCATGACGAACTGCACGATCACGAAGGGGACGACCGAGCGGATGATCTCTTCGACCGAAAGCATCGGGCAGACGCCGCGCAGCGCATAGAGGTTGAGGCCCACGGGCGGGGTGACCACCGCAATCTCCAGGTTCATCACGAGGATGATGCCGAACCACAGCGGGTCGTAGCCGAGGGTCACGATCAGCGGCAGCAGGATCGGCGTCGTTACCACGATGAGAGAGACGGCATCGACCAGCATCCCCAGCAGCACCAGCGCCAGCATGATGATCACGAGGATCGCCCAGGGCGGCAGATCCGTCGCGGTGAGCGCCGCGCTGACGTTTTCGGGGACGCGCACGAGGTTCAGGTAGTCGCCGAAGATCTTCGCACAGGCGATGATCAGCAGAATGGCACCCGACACCTTCACGGATGAGCCCAGCACATCCATCAGAACCTTCCACGTCAGCACGCGGAAGACGGCAAAGGCCAGAAAGAACGCACCCGCCGCACCGAGGGCGGCGGCCTCTGACGGAGTGGCGAAGCCGGTGTAGATCGCGCCCAGCACGATGCCGACCAGCAGCAGCGCGTGCCAGACACCGCCAAGGGCGCGTACCCGTTCGCCCAGCGGTGCCATGGGTCCGGTTTCGCGGGGGGCTTGCTCGGGGTTCAGCAATACGCGGATGTAGATGTAGAGCGACAGGGCGAGCGCCAGCGCGATGCCGGGCAGGATGCCCCCGATAAAGAGAGCACCGACCGAGACGCCGGAAACCGCACCGTAGATGATGAAGGGCACCGAAGGCGGAATGAGCATCGCCAGCGCGCCCGAAGAGGCGACCGAACCGGCGGCAAGGCCCCGGTCATAGCCGCGGTCCAGCATCTGG
>NZ_LWGH01000301.1:0-2186 GCF_001635395.1 Sulfitobacter sp. HI0129
GCGCAAGCAGGTGCGTACCCGATGCAGGACAGTATAATGCTTTCTTAGCAGAACGCGAAGGCCACGTCGGCTTCGCAGAAATATGACGTGCTGACGGCGCTCGGGGCCCATGCGCTGGCCGGGGGAAAGACGCAGATGCGGCTCGGCCTGCGGTTCATCACCCTGATCACCGCGCGATACAACTGGGCGCGCAATGAACTTGCCGTGGGCCAGCGAGAGATCGCGCGGCTCTGGTCCGTGGATGAGCGTACCGTGAAGCGGGAAATGGCGAAGCTGCGGGCGCTGGGGTGGCTCGTCGTCAAGCGGCAGGGCACGCGGGGGCGGGTGACCGAATACCGCATCGACCTGTCGCAAGTGCTGGAGGCGACGCGCGGGGAGTGGACGCATGTGGGCCCGGACTTCGACCTCAGGATGCAGGGCGCGCCGGAGCAAGGCACCGTGATACCACTTCCGATCAAGGGAAGCGTCCCGCCCCCGAGTCTCGACGATGAGTGTGAATGGAGCCTTGCACAGACTCTATTGCATACCGAAGACCCCGGCCTTTACGGCAGTTGGCTGCATGCGCTGGAACGGTCGGACAGGGCAGGGGGGCGGCTGACCCTGCGCGCGCCGAGCCGGTTTCACGGGGCATATGTGCAGACCCATCTGCTGACGCGCATCCTAGCCGCTTGCCGCACGGTCGATGCCTCCATCAGCGAAGTGACGATCCGGGTGTGAGCTGCGCGCACAATAGCGTGAGACTGCACGGATTGGACCCCTGCTGATTTGACAGTACCGGGCCGCACCCCATCCTGACAGGCACACATACCAGTTGGAGGTCCCATGCGACATCACAAGTTCATTCCCCTTATCGCCGCTTTCGGTCTGTCTGCCGCGCCACTCGCGGCGCAAGATTCCGAGGGCGCGCAGGTCAAGCTCTGGCGGCTCGACTGCGGGAATATCGACGTCAATTTCCTGAATTTGTTTTCCGATACCAATGCCTATGCCGACGAAAGCAAAAGCCTTGTGGGGAGTTGTTACCTCATCCAGCACGGCGAGGAATACCTGCTTTGGGATGCCGGGCTGCCTGCCGGGCTGAAGGGGGCGGAACAGGATCCGGCGGCCCCGATTTCCCCTACGCTCAAAGCGGATTTGCCGGAACAACTGGCCCAGCTCGACCTGGAACCAGCGGACATCGATCTGCTGGGGATCAGCCATTATCACTTTGATCACACTGGTCAGGCCCCCAGTTTCGAGAATGCGAAACTGTTCATCGGCAAACAGGATTTCGAGACGCTGAAGATGGAGCCCCTGCCGCCCTTTGCCCAGGGCTTTGCAGACCCGGAACCGCTGGCGCATTGGCTGTCAGGCGATGGTGAGGTCGAACAGACCACCGGCGACAAGGATATCTTTGGCGACGGTACGGTCACCATGCTGACGATGCCCGGCCATACCCCCGGCGAAACCGCGCTGATGGTCAAACTGCCGGAAACAGGGCCGGTGATCCTGTCGGGCGACGTGGTGCATTTCGAGGAGCAGATCGCGAATGTGGGCGTGCCGACGTTCAACTACGACCGGGCGGAAACGCTCGCCTCGATTGACCGGCTGACCCGGCTGGCGGAAAACACAGGCGCGATGCTGATCATCCAGCACGATCCGCGCCACGTGGATAAGCTGCCCGCCTTTCCCGAGGCCGCGAAGTAGGACCGGCGGTTCGTCCCTGATACGGGGCAAAAGCGGCTTTCGCGCGGTCAGCGGATAAGGACCGCGCGGAAGTCGTTGACGTTGGTGCCGGTGGGCCCCGGCGAAAAGAGATCGCCAAGCGCGGCGAAGCCGGTGAAGGCGTCGTTTTGCGCCAGAAGCGCATCGGGGGTCAGCCCCTGTGCACGGAGCCTTTCTGCCGTGCCGCCATCGGCGAAGGCGCCAGCGTTATCCTCGCTCCCGTCGATGCCATCGGTATCGGCGGAGAGTGCGGTGATGTTGCGCCTGCCGTCGATTTCCGCGGCGAGGGCGAGCAGAAACTCGGTGTTGGGGCCGCCTTTGCCGCTGCCGCGCAGGGTTACCGTGGTTTCACCGCCCGAAAGCCACAGCAGGGGCGCGGACCGGTCCCGGGCCCCGGCATAACGGGCCATCCGCCCGATCGTGCGGCCCAGATCGCGGGATTCACCTTCGAGCGCGTCGGACAGGATCATCGTCTCTATTCCACG
>NZ_LWGH01000302.1:0-3975 GCF_001635395.1 Sulfitobacter sp. HI0129
CGCTGACGATCACGGATCTTGATCCGCTGCGCTATTCGCTGCTTTTCGAACGCTTCCTCAACCCGGAGCGGGTTTCGATGCCCGACTTCGATATCGACTTCTGCATGGATCGGCGTGAAGAGGTCATCCAGTACGTTCAGCAGAAATATGGCCGCGACAAGGTGGGCCAGATCATCACCTTCGGCGCGATGCTGTCCAAGGCGGCCGTACGCGACATGGGGCGCGTGTTGCAGATGCCCTACGGGCAGGTGGACCGGCTTTCCAAGATGATCCCGGTCGAAGGCGTCAAACCCGTCAGCATCGAAAAGGCGTTGGCGGATGAGCCGCGCCTGCGCGAGGAGGCCCGCAACGAAGAGGTCGTGGCGCGGCTGCTCGAGTACGGGCAACAGGTCGAAGGTCTGCTCAGGAATGCCTCCACCCATGCGGCGGGTGTGGTGATTGGGGACAGGCCGCTCGATGCGCTCGTACCGCTTTATCAGGACCCGCGTTCCGACATGCCGGCAACGCAGTTCAACATGAAATGGGTGGAACAGGCCGGGCTGGTGAAGTTCGACTTTCTGGGGCTGAAGACCCTCACCGTGATCCAGAACGCGGTGGACCAGATCAAGGCATCGGGCCGGCATCTGCATATCGCGGCGGACGGGACCGAGCTTTATACGCCGCCAGAGGGGTTGGAGGACGACATTTCGGCCATCCCGCTGGATGATCCGGCATCCTATCGTCTTTATGCCAGCGCAAAGACGGTCGCCGTGTTTCAGGTGGAAAGTTCGGGCATGATGGATGCCCTGAAACGGATGAAGCCCACCTGCATCGAAGACATTGTGGCGCTCGTGGCGCTCTACCGTCCCGGCCCGATGGAGAACATCCCCACCTATTGCGAAGTCAAGAACGGGCTGCGTGAACGCGAATCCGTGCACCCGAGCATCGACTACATTCTCGAAGAGACCCAAGGCATCATCGTCTATCAGGAACAAGTGATGCAGATCGCGCAGGTCATGGCGGGCTACAGCCTCGGCGGCGCCGACCTTTTGCGCCGCGCCATGGGTAAGAAGATCGCCGAGGAGATGGCCAAGGAACGCCCCAAGTTCGAAAAGGGTGCGATGGCCAACGGCGTCGACAAGAAAAAGGCGAGCGAGGTTTTCGACCTGCTCGAAAAATTCGCCAACTACGGGTTTAACAAGTCACACGCCGCCGCCTATGCTGTCGTCAGCTACCAGACCGCTTGGCTGAAGGCGAACCACCCGGTGGAATTCATGGCCGGGGTGATGAACTGCGATATCCACCTGACCGACAAGCTGGCGATCTATTTCGAAGAGGTTCGCAAGCGGCTGGAACTGCCTTGGGTTCCGCCGTGCGTGAACCGGTCGGATGCGACCTTCAAGGTGGTGGATGGCGCGCTTGTCTATGCGCTGGGCGCGTTGAAGAACGTGGGCGTGGAGGCGATGCGCCTAATCACCGATGGCCGCAAGGTCAATGGCGCTGACCGCCCCTTCGCCACGCTTTTCGATCTGGCCCGCCGGGTGGACCTCAAACGGGTGGGCAAGAGGCCGCTGGAAATGCTGACGCGGGCGGGCGGCTTCGATGCGCTCGACCCGAACCGCAGGCGCGTGTTCGAGGCACTGGACGGGCTGGTGGCGTATTCCGCGGCGGTGCATGAACAGAAGGCCAGCAATCAGGTATCCCTCTTCGGGGAGGCGGGCGACGATCTGCCCGAACCGCGTATGCCGCCCTGCGACGACTGGCTGCCTGCCGAGCGGCTGACCGAAGAGTTCAAGGCCGTGGGCTTCTATCTCTCCGGCCATCCGCTGGATGATTACATGGGTCCATTGCGGCGCAAGGGCGTTCTGACGTTGGACGAAGTGACAGAAAAAGCCACCGCCGGCCCGCTCGTCGCCAAGCTCGCCGGGGTAGTGGCCGGTCGGCAGGAGCGCAAGTCGGCGCGGGGCAACCGGTTTGCCTTTGCCCAGATGTCCGATACCACCGGCGGTTACGAGGTTACCTTGTTCTCCGACACGTTGGAGGCCGCGCGCGAACATCTGGAAGCGGGGTCCAAGGTCGTCGTCACCGTCGAGGCGACGATGGAATCCGATCAGCTCAAACTTTTGGGCCGTGCTGTCGCGCCAATCGACGGGGTGGTGGCCGATGCAGGCGGTGCTGGGTTGCGTATTTTCGTTAACGCGCCGGGTGCCATCGCCGCCGTGGCGGACGTGTTGGCAGGCGCGCGCAAGGCCGCGCGCAATGCGGGGCGCGGCCCGATCCAGTTCTGCCTGATGGACCCTGCGCTCCCCGGTGAGGTCGAAGTGGATCTGGGCGCGGAATTCCCCGTCACGCCGCAGATCAGGGGTGCGATCCGGTCCTTGGGCGGCGTTCTCGAAGTCGAAGAGATCTGAGCGGAACCCGGCCTGATACAAAGCGGGATTCGACGGCACGGAGCGGATGCGCTATCAGATCGGCATCTGATCCGGGGGGAAAGATATGTTGCGTTTGACTGCCGCGTTTTTCGGCATGGTTCTTCTTGCGGCCTGCGGGGATCCGCTTTCCGATTTCGATAGGGTGGGCGATCTGGATATTCCGCAAACGGGATCCAGTGCCCAGGCCTTGCCGGATCAGGCGGAGATCGACCGCGAAGGGTTCTTCGGCACGTCCGCAACTCGCGGGGATGCGCCGCAGGCAGCGGCACCTGCGCCACGACGCGGGCTAGGTGGGCTGCTGGGCCTCTTTGGCGGCGGTTCCAACAGCGTCCCCGCGGGTGACGGTCCGGACGCGCGGGAAGTGGCCTTCGGCACCGTTCTGCCCCATGGCGAGATCGCGCGGGTCTGTGCGGCCAAGGGCAAGCCACTGGGTCAGTTGGTCGAGGCCGCGCGGGCCCGGGGGTTCGCCCTGCATGACAGTGCGCCGGGGGCGACCGGCGCGCGCACCTTCTACATTACCGGCTTCAGCGATGGTTGCCCGCGCCAATTGACCGCCGGTGCCGCGATGTTGAGCGATGCCTCCAGCTACGAAAGCTATCGCTTTGGTCCCGCGGCGGGCACCTTGCCGCGCGCGGCGACCGATGCCGCCTATGACCGCGTGAAGTCAGGCGTTTGCAGGGTGGGTGCCGCGGCGCCATGCGGGCGCAAGATCGGCAAACTCGATGCAAGCACCTTTTTCGTGACGGCCTATACCGGACGGCCCGGGGACGGGCGCTGGTCCGAGTACCTGATCCACGATGGCGCTGTAATGGCGGCGGCCCTCAAATCCGCAAACTGAGGGCGGGCGTCGCTCCTCATCGGCGGGCGGTCAATAATGCGGCGGTCTGTCGTCGCCGAAAACCGCGCCGCCCCCACCTGAGGCTTCCCGTTCACCTTCGCGCTGCATGAGCATCCGAACGCGCCGGTTCAGCGTCGTGATCTCTTCGGCCTGCCGTGCCACGACCGCGGAGAGGTCATCGACGGTGCGGGTGAGATGGGCGATCTGTTCTTCGAGCTTTTGCATGCTGCATCCCCTTCGGCCTTGCCCTAGCATGGGTGGATGCAGTGCTAAAGGGGGGATGGCATGACAGTTCGCATCACGGCTCGGGGGCGGATCAGGGTGGTGACGATCGACCGCCCGCAGGCACGTAACGCGGTCGATCCGGCCACGGCGCAGGCGCTTTTCGACGCTTACGTCGCTTTCGAGGCTGACCCGGCATTCGACGTGGCTATCCTGACCGGGGCGGGGGGCGCATTCTGTGCGGGCTTCGACCTCAAGACAGCCGCCGACGGAAGCGCCCGGGAGTGGATCGATGCGATCGACATTCCCGAAAGCTGGCACGATCCGGCGGGTGATCCGCGTCCGGGCCCCATGGGCCCCAGCAGGCTGATGCTGTCGAAGCCGGTGATTGCGGCGGTCGAAGGGCCTGCGGTGGCGGGCGGTTTGGAACTGGCCCTGTGGTGCGACATGCGCGTGGTCGCCAAGGACGCTGTCATGGGGGTCTATTGCCGGCGGTGGGGGGTG
>NZ_LWGH01000303.1:0-11153 GCF_001635395.1 Sulfitobacter sp. HI0129
AGGCGGGCGAGGCTGGCGGCGGTCAGCTTGTCGCGCAGCTCCTCCCGTGTCTTGCCGGCCTCCTCCAGGCGATCACAGAGCGCCATGAGCTCATCGACCTTGGCGACGATCCGGTGCTGTTCGGCGAGAGGTGGAAGCGGGATCAAGATGTTTGAAATGGACTCGCGATTTAGGGTTACTCCCTTAATCGCTCCCTTGGTCTCGCCGCCTCGGGCAAGGTCAGGCAAAACCTTGAATAAATAGGGATCAAGTTCCGCTAAGTGAGGCCGAATTGAGATGATAGCTTCGTTGTGGTAGGCGTGCACTCCCAGCCGTGACATTTTGCCGATCGTGAGCTTGAAGCTCATAATCATTGTTCCGGCTGGAGCTGGGTCAGATTTGAAGGCTTCTTTCTTAGCCTTTTCGCTGACTGTTTCCTTTGTCTCGCTTACGACTTGGCCATCAACCATGTCCGCAATGCTCACCCAATGGAAATCACCGGTATTCCAATAAGATGTATCGCCTCGCGATGGGGTCCTGCCGGCTGAGAAATCGACGATGTTCGCGAAGCGAACCCAAATCCAATTACTTGGGAGTGGGTGTGGTTGATCACATCGCGCGACGGGTGGCAGTTCAGGTTTTTTCTTAATCGCCCCTACCTCAAAGAGACGAACCTTTTTTTCGGCTATCCTGTCAAGCAGCTCTATGGCAGGCTCATTCGCCGCATCCTGCTCCACCAGCTTCCCACGCACCGCCAAATCCAGGACGAACCGCCGCAGCCGCGCGATGGCGTCCGGCGCTTCGCTGATCTGTTCGTAAACCTGCAGCAACCGTTCCGCGTTCATCGGGCCAGCGCCTCCGTCAGGATGGCCTTCAGCTCGGCGCGCAGGCTATCGACCGAGGCCTTGGCCTTGGTCAGGTCGTTCAGCAGGGTCTCTGGGTCGCCCCAGTCCTCTGCCTCCACATGCGGGTTCTTGATGTCGAGGTTGAAACCGCGCTCGCGGATCTCGTCAATCGACACTTTCCACGCGCGCTCGCTTTCCTGCCGCCCTTCGCGGGCCTCACCGCCCCACCATGCGGCGCAGTCGTCCAGATGCTCCAGCCGGATCGGCTTGGTCATGGAATAGGCCTTCTGCGTCTCGGGCACGCGGTGTTCCCAATACCAGATGTCATGCGTGGGCGTGCCCTTTTCAAAGAAAAGCAGGTTGGTGCCGATGGAGGCATAGGGTTTGAAGACCGAGTTCGGCAGCCGCACGATGGTGTGCAGGTTGCATTCCTCAAGCAAGTGTTCCTTGAGCTTGGTTTTGATCCCTTCGCCAAAAAGCGAGCCATCGGGCAGCACCACGGCTGCCCTGCCGTTGTCCTTAAGCAAGCGGATGATGAGCGCGAGGAACAGGTCTGCCGTTTCGCGGGTGCGGAAGGTGGGGAAGTTGTTCTCGATCCCGTCCTCTTCCTTGCCACCGAAGGGCGGGTTGGACAGGACGATGTCGACCTTGTCCGCTTGGCCCCAACTGACCAGCGGGCGCGCCAGGGTGTTGTCGTGACGCACCCATGACGGCTCTTCCACCCCGTGCAGCAGCATGTTGGTGACGCAGAGCATGTGGGGCAGCGGCTTCTTCTCGACCGCGCGTAGCGAGGCCTGCATCAGCGTCTCGTCCTCAGGGCGCTTGATGTGCTTGTCGCGCATGTGGCGCATGGCGCAGGTCAGGAAGCCGCCGGTGCCGCAGGCGGGGTCAAACAGCACCTCGCCGGGCGTTGGGTCGATCTGCTGAACCATGAAGGCGGTGACCGCGCGGGGCGTGTAATATTCGCCGGCGTTGCCCGCGTTCTGGAGGTCGTTCAACAGCTGTTCGTAGATGTCGCCAAAGTGCTGGCGTTCGGTGAGGTTGTTAAAATCGACCTCGTTGATCTTGTTGATCACCTGCCGCAGGAGCTGGCCGGATTTCATGTAGTTATAGGCGTCCTCAAAAATATCGCGGACGACCTTGGCGCGGGGCCCTTTTTGCGGGGAGAGTTGTTTGAGGCGGGGGAACAGCTCGTCGTTCAGAAAGTCCAGAAGCGTGTCGCCGGTGATGCCCTCAGGGTTGGCCGCCCAGGTCCGCCACTGCAGATCCTCGGGGATGGGCGAGGTGTAGTCATCTTGTGTGATTTCCAGCGCTTCGTCCTGGTCATCCATGATTTTGAGGAAGAACATCCAGACCAGCTGGGACATGCGCTGCGCGTCACCATCGACGCCGGTGTCCTTGCGCATGATATCTTGGATGGATTTGACGAGGTTGCGGACGGACATGAGTTATGCACTTTCTTCGTAGAGCGCCGTCTGCATCTCATGCACGGCGCGAATGTAGTCGTTCTTCTTGCCGAAGGCGCGGATCAATTCAACCTCGGTGCCCATGCCGGAGAATGGATTGATTTTCAGGATCTTCGGGTCGTCGATGCTGATAACGCCGTCGTCGGCGTATTTTTCCAGCAATGCCTCAAGGACAGCACGGGCCTGGGGGCCGTATTTGGTAAACACGTCTCGCTTGAGCACATTATCGGCGCGTTCTTTGCGGGTCAGCGGCTTGGCGTCAAAGGCGATATGGCAGATCAGGTCAAACGGGTCGAGGTCCAACCCCAGTTCGTCAGCGATTACGTCGAGGGGCAATCCCTCCTCGGCCAGTTCTTCGACAAGCGCGTGTTTGCGTTCGGTCTGCTTCCAGCGCCGCAGGAAATCATCCAGGCTGGTGAAACGCTGCCGCATGGCCTTGCGCGTGTAGTCGCGGAGGGACTCGGTTACCAGCTTGCCGCTTTCATCAAGGTATTCGACGCGCTCGGCGACGATGTCAGCGCCCACGCCGTCGATATAAACCTTGGGGTGCGGGCCGGTCTTGGTGCCGCTTGTGAGGTTCTGGTTGTTCGGATCGATCAGGACGGTCTCGTTCTCCGCAGGGTTCTCACCGCTTGCTGTGCCGTCGCCGTCCGGCGTCTGGGCTGGCGTTTCGTCCGACGGGGTCACAGGGTCATACTGACTGGGTTCGTAGATTTGAACAGGCTCGCCGTCGAAGTCCGGATCTGCGAAATGGCTTGACGCACCGCGGAAATCCATCAGCGTGAAGAACAGCTTGCGCGTATCTTCATGCACCCGTGTGCCGCGCCCAACGATCTGCTTGAATTCGGTCATAGACCCGACTTCGCGGTCGAGCACGATCAGGCGGCAGGTCTGGGCGTCGACCCCTGTAGACAGAAGTTTGGATGTGGTCACGATCACGGGGTAAGCGGCCTCTGGATCGATAAAATTTCCCAGTTGATCGATGCCGTCTTTGTCGTTCCCGGTGATCCGCATCACGTATCGCGCGTTCTTTGCGACGAGGTCGGCATTTTCGTTGATAAGCGCTTGGCGCATACGCGCTGCATGCTCTTGATCCACGCAGAACACGATGGTCTTGGCCATCGGGTCGCCACTTTCGCGGAGGAACTCCGTAATTTTTCGCGCGACGAGCTTGGTACGGTCGTCCAAAACCAGCGTTCGGTCGAAATCCTTGGCATTGTAGATCCGGTCCTCGACCTCTTCTCCATCCCGATCCAGCTGGCCTTTCGCCGGGCGATACCCCTGCACGTCACGGTCGACGTGAACTTTGATGACTTTGTAGGGCGCAAGGAAACCGTCGCGGATGCCTTGCTTCAAGGTGTAGCTGAAGACTGGTGGCCCAAAGTAGTCAATGTTCGACGCGTATTCCGTCTCCTTGGGTGTCGCCGTCAGGCCGATCTGCACGGCTGACGAGAAATGATCGAGGATCTCCCGCCAAGCGGAGTCCGCCGATGCGCTCCCCCGATGACATTCGTCGATGATGATCAGGTCGAAGAAGTCCTTGGAGAACTCACGATAGATCTTCTGGCTCTCGTTCGGGCCGGTGATGGCCTGGTAAAGCCCGAGGTAGATTTCATAGGAGGAGTCGATGCGGCGCTTTTTGTCCATCGCAAGCGTAACGCTCTCCTTGGTTCCGTCCGGCCGCTCGATGGTTTTCGACTGGGTCGACAGCTTCGCCATCTTGCCACTGAAGGGCCGAAAGTCGTTGACCATGGTTTGATCGATAAGCACATTTCGATCTGCCAAGAACAGAACGCGTTTTCCAGGAAACGCCTGCCGAAAGCGCCAGATGATCTGAAAAGCCGTATAGGTTTTGCCGGTGCCCGTCGCCATGACCAGAAGGACGCGATCCTGCCCCTTGGCTATCGCTTCCATCGTTTTGTTGATGGCATTGACCTGATAGTAGCGCGGTTCCTTGCCCGAACCGTCATCATGGTAATCCTCAAGAGCGATTTTTTCCTCAGCGTCGGACAGCCCTTTCCAAGATTTATAGCGCTGCCAAAGATCCTGGGGGCTGGGGAATTCATCCAAGCCCAAGGACTGTTCGACATTTGATGAAGATCCAGTTCGATCGTGGAAGACAAAGCCATTTCCGTTCGATGAGAATACGAAGGGAATATCCAGCGTCTCAGCGTAGCCGAGCGCTTGCTGCATGCCTCCGCCGACGGGCTGTTTGTTGTCTTTCGCCTCGATGATGGCGATGGGGATGTTGGGCTTTGCTGACAAGATGTAATCAGCACGCTTGCCTTCGCCGCGGCTGACCATCTTACCGCGGACGATGATCCGGCCTTTGGTGAAACTGACCTCTTCGCGGATTTGGCTGTTCACGTCCCAGCCTGCTAAGACAAGGGCTGGGGTGATAAATTTGGTGCATATATCGCGCTCGCTAAGGCCCCGCTTGTCCATTTTATCCTGCCGCAATTAAAATCGAAAAAAGTATCTACCGATGCTACGTCGGGATGCGCGGGAAAGACAAGCGTGCGCTATCACAATGATTAAAGGCGTTCCTGCGTTTTTCGCCTGACACGCCAAGTTGCGCGGATTGACGACGGCACTATGACGGCTGCTGATTGGTCCTATGAAGGTAATGATACGATCGCCGCGGAATATTTGCTGATACTTAGCGAAGAGCTGCTGGGCCGCCGATACAACAAGGCCGCGCAGAACCGCTCTCTGCAAAATCAAATTGGTCGGAGCCGAGATTCCATCGAATTTAAAATCTCCAACGTCGCGCCGCTTTGCGGGCCCTGGACAGGCGACATTCAAAAGGTATGCGCCGAGGTGCAATTTGCAAGTGTCGCTGGTAAAAGCCGCCGCCAGGTGGTTCGTACGTGATCCTGATGGGGAAGCGGCACTTCACCGTGAATACGACGCTGGTTGGCCAAGGCTGCGCATTCCTTCATTGATGTCGCACCAACTATTCAAAATGCTCCGCTTCCGAAGTAGTTGGAATAGATGCAGCACGTCGTCCGACGTTCGATGCCGCCGGCCGCCGCGAACGGAACCGGGCGCTCGGCTATGCCGGTGAGGGGCGGGTGTTTAACATGAGCGTGCGACCTTCAGCCGTGCTTCACGGCGTCAGATTGGTTGTCTGGGCCATGTGCCGTGTTAGAAACCGGCTTCCTGTCAAAAAAAGCATCGCGCACCCAAGCCGCGATGGTGGTTCGGCATGGGTAGTCTAAAGCATGCAGAGTCCATCAGATGCAGCGGTCATGGGTTGCATAGTGATTTAGCGCCACCTGCCTCTGCGCCGTCGAAAACTAAGGCGTGCGCGGTGCCGATTATATAGGCATGATTTGCCGCCATTGGTATTCCCGAGGCCACGCCTTCCAAGCCGTTCTTCGTCGGATACCCCAACTTACGAGTCGCGGGCCTGCACCCGCTTGTCGAGCTTGACGTAAAGCTTGACCGCGCGCAGTCCTTCTTCGTAGCTGTGCATGGACTATCCCTAAGATAGTCCAACCTTTCGTCCGCACCCCCACCGGCCCCTTCGCAAGGACAATCACCACGTAGCTCTTTGGGTGCGGTTCGATGGGATCGGTTCGGTAAATTTCATGGTTCTAATGGGTGTAATGCATAGATGCCTATGTGCTTAATTGCTTGGCTTCAGAATGTTGTTGTATAGCAAGCGCTTAACGGAGATTGTAAATTTCTATGCTGCGTCGGTGGGTCCTAAAGTAGGAGAAACCTGCAAAATGGCGGGTTAGCCAAGAGAAAATGCTGGTTGATGCGCATGCAGATTTGTTGCGGTAAGAAAAATTGCTGGTTGATATTTTTCTATCTTCGAAAAGCGCCCCATTTCCTGTTCATAGGAAAAATGAGGCAACTATGGACACCGAAAACAAAAACGTAAGTATAACCTTTGATCTGCTCAATAGCATACTTGAAGCCGAGTTCTCAATCACTACGACACGGCTTTTGATCGGTATGATCTTCCTTCAAGATAGACACGAGCTTTGGCGCACAGATGATCTATATATGCAAGATACAACCCGTGCCAGTATGTGGTGCTTCGGCGCCGAACTCCGTCATTTAGTAGGGCCATCGAAAGCTAACAAGGCTGCCCCTTTGCTGAACCTAATTGCCGAAGTGAGTGGTTCTGGGTTATTCGATGCGATACACATGTCAAACCGGAATCACCGAATCCACTGGTGTTTCAGCTCGGCGGTTCATCAACTTATGGCCCTACGTTGGAGTGATGATTTCGCACTCATTGATATTCGACACGCCGCTGCATGCCGTTCTGCTACGACGCTCAACTTATACTGCAGAATAAGAAATCTCAGAAACCACCGTATCCCAGAGTTTGAAATTCCTCTTTCAAAACGATGGTGTGACTACCGACGAGAGTTTTTCCAGAGCTTGCAGCAGGCCGTGGAGCTGGCAGGTACAACGGCGTTCGTTGGCCTCGAGTGGGTTCGACGGGGGAATGGTCAACAGCGCCTTCTCATCCGGTTGCGGCATGAAGGAACTACTTGGTTTCCTGATAAACTGAGAAGCTGGTCACTAAATTCGCGAGTATTTAGAGTGTCCCACTACGAAGTTGCCGAGATCGATAAGAGAGATTTTAGAGAGTATGCTATTGATGGAGAAAACCCTACTGATGTTGAAGCAAACCTGCGGAAGAATCTCCCGGCAGCTTCCCGATGATAAAGCTCGGAATCATCACTGATCACTGCAAGAGTTTATTGCAATCAAGGATTGTACCGTTTTGAAGAGAGGCTTAGCAATTTAATATTGCTAAGCACAAACTCAGTTCAATTGACGCTCATTTCGTAGCAAATCTTAGCATCATACCACGATCGCCGCATCTCTAACACCTTTTGCGAACTGAATTATCTCAACAGCACGGTTATCTTCAAAAGCGCCGGAAGTTCGCAAGTTATCAATATCAAGAAAGGGCCTTCACTGGAACTTCCGCTTCAGACTATTGTTGACTGATGTGGTAATCCCCCCGTTTTTGCGGGGACTTGGTCGTAGAATTTACGCGGCCATTCTCAGTTTCTGGGCGGGGGTCATTCCGCCGTTGCCCATGTTTGGGCGCTCATTGTTATAAGACCAGAGCCACTCGGTGGCAATCTGCTGCACCTGGTCGATGGTTTCGAAGATGTGGAGGTCCTGCCATTCGTGCCGGACCGTCCGGTTGTAGCGCTCGACATAAGCGTTCTGCTGCGGTTTCCCCGGCTGTATGTGGGCCAAGGCGATGCCCTTGTTTTCGGCCCATTCCATGAGGGTGCCGCTGATGTATTCCGGGCCGTTGTCGACTCGTATGGTTCGAGGCGCACCACGCCATTCGATGATCTGGTTCAGCGCCCTGATGACGCGTTCCGCGGGTAGCGAGAAGTCGACCTCAATACCCAGCCCTTCACGGTTGAAGTCGTCCAAGACATTCAGCAGCCGGAACTGGCGACCGTCCCCGAGGCGATCTGCCATGAAGTCCATGGACCAGACTTCGTTCGGCTGTTCTGGCACGACCAACTCGTCGGGCTTCTCCCGTTTCAGCCGTTCGCGCGGCTTGATCCTGAGGTTCAGCTCCAGCTCGCGGTAGACCCGCTTGTGGTTCCAACCATGGCCCTGGATATTGCGCAGGTAGAGAAAGCATAGGCCGAAGCCCCAAGTCTTCTTCGCCTTCGTCAGCCCAAGCAGCAGGTCGGCGATCTGCTCGTTCTCATCGTCCAGCTTCGGGCTGTATCGGTAGCAGGTTTCGCTGACATCAAATGCCCGGCACGCCAGCGCGATGCTGACGCCCTTCATCGCCACCGCTTTCACGGCCAACTCTCGGCGTTGAGCTGGCCGCTTCATTTTTTTCCGAGCGCCTCCTTCAGCAGGTCGTTTTGCATGCTGACATCAGCAAACATACGCTTCAGGCGGCGGTTCTCCTTGGCCATCGCCTTCATCTCGCTGATCAGGCTCGCATCCATACCGCCATATTTGGCCCGCCATTTGTAAAGAGTGGCACTGCTCATGCCATGTTCACGGCACAACTCGGCAGCAGGAACGCCGCCTTCCATCTGGCGCAGCACGCCCATGATCTGGGCCTCGGTAAAACGTGACTTCTTCATCGGAATCTCCTCGTTCATCCTGCCGAGAAAATTCTACTTCCGCATCCCCTTAACATCGGGGGGGATTACCATGTCTATCAGGCTATCGGCCGCGGAATAGTGTAACAAACGCGTCAACGTAACCAGGGTGGGAAAAAATTCGGATCGGTGTCGGTGATGTTGTTTACGGGGACATGATTTATGACTTGTAAGCTGGGAAGGGTAGGAACGCCATCTCAGGATCGGTTTTCGGCTTCGACGGCGTTTTCTCTTTGGCTGTAGCGTCTATGCTCAAAAGCACATCAGACAGAGGAAATGCCTCGCGCTCTCTTTCTGCCAATCGCGCGTGCACTAAACCGACGATCCGCTTCCGCTCTGACCGCGGCAGACTGCTTGCCCAATCTAAGAAGGCGTATCCAAATAGCACTTTACGACGTGTATCGCGCTTTCGATTTTGTAAGGCCGCCTTGGCCTTCGCGTCGGCGAGTTTTGCGCGCTCCTTCGCAATCTTTTCTTCGAGAGCAGCGATTTGTTTTTCAATTGGGGGCATCCAGTATCTCCAGTTGGCTTTCAGGCGTTGAATGGGATATGAGGCCTTACCTGCCGAAGCGCTCCCAAATAAAGCGCAACTATCGATGACGCCGACGTGCGCCCCCACCGAGCCTGGGAAAGGCGAAGGGCGCGGTTACGCAACTCCGTTGGAGTTGCCGCGCGCCTGCCGCGGGCTTTTTTCGAGCGGATCCAGAAGTTGGGCGCCATCTAAAATAGATGAGACACAAAGCATCACGATTCGAAGTTAAGGTTCGCAACCGCAGCAACACCGCCTCTATCGTAGCAGCGGCGGCCTATTGCACCGGCGGGCGCTATCGCTGCGACCGCACTGGTAAAGTGAAGAATTATTCCCGCCGGCGTGATGTGGTTTCCGTTGAGTCGATCAAGCTTCCGAATGATCCCGAGAAAGTGTTCAACGCCGCTTGTTCAAAGGAAAAGCATCCAAGGGCCAGGCTTGCACGAGAGATACTGGTGTCATTGCCCCATGAGCTACCGCTCAAGAGGCAACGTGTACTGGTTCGTGGGTTCTGTCTTTGGATGCATGATCGTTATGGAATGTCTTCCATGGCCGCAATTCATCATCCGTTTGCCCATGGTTTGGATCAAGAAATTTTACGAGATATGATTCCAATGACCGAGGGGCAAAAAGAGGTGCCGAAGCTTCGGAAAGATGAGCGTGGGAACCCTCTAAATCAGCACGTTCATATACTGTGCCCAACCCGTGTTTGGAATGACGAGACAGGGTCTTTTGGCCAGAAGATACGTGACTTGGATGGCATAGTTTCAGGTCCGCAGATTATTCAGGAGATGCGCGACGAGTGGCAGAAACGGGTTAACCGTGAACTAACGAAAGCAAACGTCCCAATGCTTGTTGACCTTAGGAGCTATGAGAAGGCTGCTGCCAACGGTGACGCGCCCGGCGGTCTCACGCCGCAACCGAAGATGGGCCCACGGAACACCGCTCGCAAGCGTCGCCGCATCTTGGAGAATGGATCAGATGACACGCATCTGGGCAAGACGCGCGCAAAGATCCAAGCGAAGAATGAAGAGCTTTGGAAGAGCTGGTTGCTAATACGTGACCTTGAACGCGAGAAGGCCCGACTCAAAGATTCCGAATCGATTGCAGCAAAGAATGAGACTGCGCGGCTGGCGAAAGTGGACGAGGCAAATACGAATATCGAATCCGCCAGGACTGCTGACGCCCGCGCGAAAGCTATCGAAAATGCGCCTCACCTCGACACGCTTGACCCAACCCGGGCCGCAATTCTTTGGGCGCAAGGTAGGATGGAGAAGAAGATTGACCCGAAAAGCGATCGTACAATTGACCCTGAAACCGAAACGGCGGCTACTCCAGAATCGAAACAGCAACCAAGGTTTGCAATGAGCCAAAAGGCAAAACAACGTGCTCGCCCGCCGCGCCAGAGGCAGAGAAAGATAGGTAGTTGATCTTTTTTCACATATTCTCATTGATCAACGCCGACAAGCGGTTCTCCCCAATAGTTAAAAAGGGGAAACGCCTCTTTTCTGTTCATATGGTACCGACGGTATGCATAAATGAGTTGAACGTCTTCTGGGATGTTTTCCGCGCCCCAATGATCAATTTTAAGCTCATCAGAGTCGGCGTCACGCGCCCAAATTTCCGCTTCAAGTCTTTCAACCTTCAGAAGCCGGAACATGGACTCAGCTCTTTTGATCGCAGAAAGCTTCTCATGATTGGATGTAGATGCACAACGCAGGGAGCGTTCAGCATTCCGCAGGCGCAATAGAAACGCCTCTTGAAGGTCAATATGCTCGTGAGCGCTTACGTGGTCTATTAACAAGTTACTGAACTTACGATTATTTAGCTCTTCGTCGGAAAGATGGGCGAGCTCACGTCCGGCCTTCATTCTCTTCTCAACGGCTTTGTCTAACCAAGCAGCAATGGCTTGACTTTCTGCCGAATACCTTGCGCGAGAAAAGGTTTCGTTTTCAAATTTTATCCGGAAAGAGAATTTAGATCTGGCGCTCGTCGAGAGCATAAAAGTTTTGAACCGGTCGGAGCTGTCAAAATGAAACGTACCCCAGAGATTTAGAGTTGCGCACTTCATTGAAGAGCGAAATCTTTCAGGCAAGGCGTCGTCAAATTCACATTTTATTTTTGCGGTTTCATAATTGATTTGCGCCACAAGAGTGGCAGGTAGTGCAATGGGTAGCGCAAGCATTCGAGTGTCCTTTTCTTCACAGGAGACCGG
>NZ_LWGH01000304.1:0-5154 GCF_001635395.1 Sulfitobacter sp. HI0129
CCGACCACACTGAAAGGTCCCCCGAATGAAGGCGCGCGCGTGGTGAATACGGCGCGCATGTCGCTCGATGAGATCATGGAAGAGATCGCCGCTGCGGACGCCGCCGGCCATGATGTCGCGCGCCTTCATTCGGGGGACCTTTCAGTGTGGTCGGCCATGGGCGAACAACTGCGCCGCCTTCGCGCGATGGGGATCGCCTATGACGTCACGCCGGGCGTGCCGTCCTTTGCCGCAGCCGCCGCCGAACTGGGCGCGGAGCTGACGTTGCCGGGGGTGGCGCAATCGGTCGTGCTCACCCGGACATCCGGGCGGGCGACCGCCATGCCCGAGGGCGAGACACTTTCGAACTTTGCCAAAACGGGCGCCACCCTTGCCATCCACCTTTCCGTTCACGTGCTCGAAAAGGTCGTTGCCGATCTGACCCCGCATTATGGAGAAGACTGTCCGGTCGCCGTGGTCTGGCGTGCAAGCTGGCCCGATCAGCGCATCGTGAAAGCATCGCTCGGCACGTTGCGCACGGCAATCGGTGAAGAAATGGAGCGCACGGCGCTCATCCTCGTGGGCCATGCCATCGGGGCGGAGGACTTTGGCGAAAGCAGGCTCTATGCCGGAGATTATGACCGCCGCTTCCGCCCGGTCGGAACCGCGCCCCGCTTCCCGGAGGAAACATGATCCCCCCCGGCCTCCTGATCTCTGCCCCCTCCTCCGGGGCTGGCAAGACCACGCTGATGCTGGGGCTGCTCGCGGCGCTGCGGGCGCAGGGGGTGACCGTCCAGCCTTTCAAGAGCGGGCCTGACTACATCGATCCCGCGTTCCATACGGCTGCGTCTGGTCGTGCCTCCTTCAATCTGGATAGCTGGTCGATGCCCGATGCGGACATCGCCGGGCTGGTCGGTAATGCGTCAGGTGCGGACATGATCCTCGCGGAAGGGTCGATGGGCCTTTTCGACGGGGTCGCCAAACCGGGGGCCTGCGGAAACGGCGCAAGCGCCGATATCGCCGCGCGCATGGGCTGGCCCGTTGTGCTGGTGCTGGATGTGTCGGGGGCGGCGCAGTCCGTCGCGGCCACCGCGCTTGGTTTCAGCAGGATGCGGCCCGACGTGACGCTTGCCGGGGTCGTGCTGAACAGGGTGGCATCGCCGCGTCACGAAACGCTGGTGCGGGTCGGGATGGAACAGGTGGGCATCCGCGTGCTGGGCAGCCTGCCGCGCCGCAAGGAGATCGAGATGCCGGAACGACACCTCGGACTCGTGCAGGCGGGAGAGCAGGAAAACCTGCCCGATATCCTGTCGCAGGCCGCCGCGTTTGTAACCGAACATATCGACATTGCTGCCCTGCGGGCCGCCGCCGCGGGCACCTATGGCGAAACGCTGCCACCCGCTGTGATCACCCCGCCGGGGCAACGCGTGGCCCTCGCGAAGGACGACGCCTTCGCTTTCGTCTATCCGCATCTCGCCGCCGGATGGCGCGCGGCGGGGGCTGAGGTTCTGCCGTTCTCCCCGCTGGCCGACGAAGCCCCGGACCCAGATGCGGACGTCTGCTGGCTGCCCGGCGGCTATCCGGAATTGCATGCCGGTCGCCTCGCTGCAGCCGAACGGTTCCGCAATGGGTTGCAGACCTTTGCGCAGACAAAACCGGTGCATGGAGAGTGTGGGGGCTACATGGCGATGGGGGCGGGATTGGTGGATCGGGATGGCATACGCCACCGTATGGCTGGGCTGCTGGGGCTGGAGACATCCTTTGCCACGCGCAAAATGCACCTCGGTTATCGCCGCGCCGACCTCAACGCGCCGATCCCGGGGCACTCGGCGCGGGCAATGTTGCGCGGGCATGAATTCCACTATGCCACCATCCTTTCCGAACCGGATGCTCCCTTGGCAAGGATTTGCGACGCCAATGATCAGGACGTTCCCGAAACGGGTTCTGTCCGCCGGTTCGAAGGGGGCGGTCAGGCTACCGGGACATTCTTTCACATGATCGCCGTTGCATCGTGACCGGCTTCGTCTCATTCGTTTCCTCGGGCCCGGGAGATCCCGAACTGCTGACGGTAAAGGCCGTCCGCCGTCTGGAAGAGGCGGACGCGGTGCTGTTCGATGACCTGTCGTCCGGCCCGATACTTGCCCATGCACGCGACGATGCCGACCTGATCGGTGTGGGAAAACGCGCGGGTCGCGCCTCCCCCAAGCAGGACCATGTGAGCCGCGTTCTCGTCGATTACGCGCGGACGGGCCAGCGTGTGGTACGCCTGAAATCCGGTGACAGCGGGATGTTCGGGCGGCTGGAGGAAGAGATCACCGCCCTGCGCGGCGCCGGCATCCCCTATGAGGTGGTCCCGGGCGTGACCAGCGCCTCGGCGGCGGCGGCTGCCGTGGGTATTCCACTGACGCGGCGGTTGACCGCACGGCGGGTGCAATTCATTACCGGCGCGGATGTGACCGGCGGATTGCCGTCCGACGTCAACATGGCCGCGCTTGCCGATCCCATGGCAACGACGGTCATCTACATGGGCAAACGTACCTTTGCGGAACTGGCCGCGCGGCTGATCGCGCATGGTCTCGCGCCACAGACCCCGGCAATGCTCGCCGAAGCGGTTTCCACCCCCGCGCAGAAGATCACCCGGATGACGATAGAAGAGCTCGCCACGCATCTGCAATCCGCACCGAGCAGCACGCCCGCGCTCATCTTCTACGGCCCGCTGGCGGAGTTCGATCCTTGAAGGCTTTCGTTTGCACCACCTGTTCGCTGGGTCGCGTCGGGTTTCTCGAGACTTTGCGCGAGGCCCTGCCGGAGGGGATCCCGGTAGAGGGGGTTGAATGCATGTCCGGCTGCGCCCGGGACCAGACGGTCGCATTCCGCGCGACGGGAAAGGTGGCCTATCTGTTCGGAGAGATCACCGCTGCCGATCTGCCGGAACTGCGCCGGTTCGCGGAACTCTACGCCCGGTCCCCCGATGGGACATTCGCGGATGCCCGGGTGCTTGGCGGGCTGCGCATGAAGGCGATGGCGAGGATACCGGGATGAAGCTCACTCTCATCGGGATCGGCACAGGGAATATCGATCATCTGACACTGCAGGCGGCGAAGGCGATCAATGCGCAGGATGTCATACTGATCCCCCGCAAGGGGCCGGACAAGGCCGATCTGGCAGAACTGCGTATGCGGATTTGCCAAGAGGTCATTACCGGGAACCGGACGCATATCGTCGAATTCGATCTGCCAACACGGGACCCCGAGACGCCGGACTATCGCAGGCGCGTGGAGGACTGGCACGATGCCATTGCCGAGGTCTGGATGAAGGCGATGGAAGGCCAAAGCGGAGCCGAACGGTTCGGCCTGCTGGTCTGGGGGGATCCGTCGCTCTACGATTCGACGCTGCGGATCGCGAAACGGCTCGTCCCCCGCCCGGAAATCGAGGTGATCCCCGGCATCACATCCCTTCAGGCGCTCACGGCCACCCATGCTATTCCGCTGAACGATGTCGGCGCGCCTGTTACCATCACCACAGGGCGGCGCCTGCGAGACGGTGGCTGGCCCGAAGGCGTGGATACGGTCGCGGTCATGCTGGATGGCGAATGCAGCTTCACGGTCTTGCCGCCCGAGAATCTGCACATCTGGTGGTGCGCATATGCCGGCATGCCGAATGAAATCGCCATTTCGGGCCCTTTGGCGGAGGTAGGCGAACGCATCATCCGGCAAAGGGCCGAGGCGCGCGCGGCCCATGGTTGGATCATGGACATCTACCTGCTGAGACGCGGCTGATCGGTCCGCTCAGCCGGGGGGATCGACCTTGCCGCGCAGCGCTTTGATCTCGCCCCGGGCCTTCTTCGATTTGAGCCTGCGCTTCTTCGACCCCAGGGTGGGCCGCGTGGGGATACGCCGCTTCGGCGGAGTGAGCGCGCCCCGGATCAGATCGGCCAGCCGGTCGCGGGCAATATCGCGGTTCCGCGCCTGCGAGCGGGTTTCGTCGCATTGGATGATCAGCGCGCCCTCGTTGGTCCAGCGGCGCCCGGCAAGCCGTTTAAGCCGGGCTTTGACGGGGCCCGTCAAGGAAGGCGAGGTCGCGGCCTCGAACCGCAGTTCCACCGCCGTTGCGACTTTGTTGACGTTCTGCCCCCCGGGTCCGGAGGACCGCACGAAGCTTTCGGTAATCTCCCAGTCCTGTATCGCGACGTCTTTGGTGATATGCAGCATCGTGCCCCCTTGGCCCCATCATCGCATCGGAACGGGGCAGGGTGAAGGGGCGTTGATCCTGCGACTCCCAGACTGCGAAGGACCCGCGATGACACAGATGCTCACCCTCCCCGCGGTGGCGCAGATCGGCACCAGCCGCGAAGACCTGATTGCCCTGCGCGTGACCGGAGGGATCGACGCGGAACAGATGGACGCCCTCGCCAGCTTTTTGAATTCTGTGTTCGATGAGCGGGACACCGTCGATCTGTTGATTGTTTTCGACCGGTACATCCCGGCCGCCCCGGCGGACACATTCGACTGGGACGCGATCAAGGCGTGGTTTCGCGCGGATGGCAACCTACGGCGCTATATCGTCGTGGGAGACGGGGCGCATGTGAACGAGCTGCTGGACGGCCTGTCGAGCATCCTTCCCGTGACGCCCGAGATTTTCGACGAAGAATTGTCGGCCTGGCGGGCGCTCGATGCCCATGCGACAGCCCCGGGAAGCGTGTGAAACGATTACTCAAATGAAATGGGCCGCCCCCGATAGGGAGCGGCCCAATCGAATGGTTTCAGGAGGCGGAGCCGGTAAGACCCTGCGATCAACCTGGTGACTTCGACTGCCGGGGTTTGCCCTAGCAGGAAACCTCCCAAGCTGTTCCGACACCTCTCTCCAATACCGTTCTTGACACTGGATCACCTCCTTTACATTTGTTGAACTCACCCGCAGCGTTGCACAGCCTGCATTTTCCGCAAAGCGATTTTTCAACCTCTTGGCAATCAATCGCGCAGAGCGTGCGGGATCAGCCACTAGTTGCTGCGTGACAGGAAGCTTGATCAACGTACGACAGCGACCCGCCGCAGCCAATTACTCCGTCACGATGAACTCGGTCATCCGGGTGGATTGTATAGGCAGGAAATTATCGTCCGATATCGTGGTGAGCCGGGTCTGGCCGAAACGGTCCTTCCAGACGCTGATCGCTTC
>NZ_LWGH01000305.1:0-3556 GCF_001635395.1 Sulfitobacter sp. HI0129
CCGTATGCGTCCCGTCCTTGACGCGGAAACGCACCACGTCGAAGGTCTCTCCGGTCACGGTATCATAGAGCGTCCACGACCGGTCGGCGTAGATCGTTATGTTTTCCTCGGTCACATCACCAAGGGTGATGGCCGCGACGGCGTCTTCCCCGCCCTTCTGATCTTCGAGCGTCTGCCCCGCGAGGCCGGAACCGTTGTCGGTGATCACCGCCTGCCCGGTCGTGGCAGAGGGCCCATTGTAAACGGAGCTTCGTCCAATCTCCTTGGAGAAGGCCTTCTCGGCATCGATATCGTAGAAGGAAACCTGATAGTCAGCCATTTTCGTATCCTGCGCTCAGCTTCGGGGCCTTTGCGCGTGATCCGCCCGGCGGACGTGGCTACCCCTTCCCCGACGGGTCTAGGCCGTGAAAACGGCCTCAGCGGGCACAGGATGTGGCTGGAATGGGATCAATTGCGGAATTCTCGTGGCACAGGGCATCCGGGTGAACCTGCAACCAAAAAGGGCGCGACCCCTGCGAATCGCGCCCATTGGAGGGCACAAAGCCCTGCTATCGTTGATCTAGAACGATTTAGTCGGCCTTGCCTTCAAGCACTTCGTAGCGCAGGCCCTTTGCCTTGTTTTCGTCAAAACCCTTCCAGTATGTGTGATCTTCCTTGGGGGTTCCGTCCTCGTTCATCGACCAGACACCGTCGTTGGAGTTCTCGACGAGGTCGAGGTATGCCCCGGCTTCTTCGTTCCCCTTGAGGTGCTGATCCAGCCACGCGGTGACGAAATGCTGCGAGATGTTGTTCATCCGCGCCGTGTTCCAGACCGGATCGGTGTAATGGCCCGAAACGTTGAAGCCGAGTTCCTCGTCATCGCGGAAGGATTCCGCAGGTGCGGGCATCGGCGCACCGGCGTTGTGGCCCGCGTTCTCGAAGGTGAGCAGGGCACGGTCCACACCGCTCGTGTTTTCCCAGATCGCGCGGATGCCGTTTTCGTAAAGCGACACGTCATCCTGCGAACCGGCGATGAAGAGCATGGGGATCTGCACGCCCGAAAGACCCTCGGCATCCCAGAAGCCGGTGTTCATGCCCCACGGGCCGAAGGCTACGGCAGTCTTGATACGGGGATCGGGAAGCTCCGCATGGGTTTCGCTGCCCGCGCGGTGAATATCCAGCGTGCCATGCGGCGCGCCCCAGGCGTAGCCGACGGAAGCTTCCGTCACGCCGCCGCCCGCGGTGATGATCGCCCCGTAGCCACCCATGGAATAGCCGACCAGACCGGCGTTGTCCGCGTTTACCAACCCGTTGAGGAAAGAACCTTCCTCCTGCGACAGGCGCGCCATTTCATCCAGCGTGAACAGCTGATCGAGCGACCGGTTCACCAGCGTGGAGCCAAAGGCCGCCTGCGTCCGGTAGGTGGAATCGGTATGGTCGATGGAGGCGACGACATAGCCTTTCGACGCAAGGTTTTCCGCCAGATGTGACAGCAGGAAGCGGTTGCCCGGATACCCGTGAGAGATCAGCACCAGCGGAAAGGGCGCGCCCTCGGTCGCCGGTGCGGCATCCCGCATGGCCCGGCCTTCGATGTCCACCTCGGTCTTGGCGTCGCGCAGGAACACCTTCAGCGTGGTATCGCCCGTGGCGTCCGCCGCGGCGGGATACCAGACTTCGACCGGCAGCGGCCGGTCATAGCGGGGCAGCTGGTCGGGCTTGGCTGCCGCCGGATCGATCGACAGGATATCAATCTGGTCCGGATTGGTCAGATCGATCTGGCGCACACCCACGGCGTAGGAGCCATATGCGGAAAGCTCGGGCGCATCGGGCAACTGGGTGTCGATCCGGTTCTCGGCCTGCGCCGCCCCCCCGGTGGTGACGGCCAGCGCCATCAGCGGGCCAAACAGTACTCTTTTATTCATTGTGAACCTCCCGTTCGTGAATGCGATCACCCGATCGCTTGCAGGTGCCGGTCGTAACGCCAGCCTCCGGAGGAGCCTAACAGGGGGCACGCCATACACAAGCGAGCCGGCGTCTTACCCTGCGTTACCATGGCACCGCGGGCGCGAAGCCGCCGCGAGGTGCCGCGCCGGCAGCGCCATGCAGGCTTGACCTTTGGCCACTTCCTGTCAGAACCGCGCCATGACAAGCGCGACCCTGACCATCGATCTCGCCGCCCTCGCCGATAACTGGCGGTCGCTCGACCGGAAGGGCCGGGCCGAAACCGCCGCGGTGGTCAAGGCGGACGCCTATGGCCTCGGTATGGACAGGGTGGCGCCCGTACTCGCCGAAGCGGGGGCGCGGCTCTTTTTTGTCGCCATCGCCGAAGAGGGCGCTGCCTTGCGCCGTATTCTGGGCCCCGGGCCTACAATCCATGTGCTTTCGGGGCATATGGCTGGCGATACCGACATGGTGCGGGACGCCGACCTGCGCCCGATGATCAATTCGACCGAGCAGCTTCTGCGGCACCTCGAATCGCTGTCCGGCCATGGGTTCGGCATCCAGCTCGATACCGGGATGAACCGGCTCGGGATGGAGCCTGCCGAATGGGCCAGCCTGCGGGACATCGCACTGTCGCAGACCCCCTGCCTGCTGATGTCTCACCTCGCCTGCGCGGACACGCCCGATCACCCGATGAATGCATTGCAACGCGATCTCTTTATCGAACTGACCGAAGGAACCGATGTGCCGCGCTCGCTGTCCGCGACCGGGGGGATCCTTCTGGGCGAGGATTATCATTTCGACGTGACACGCCCTGGCGTGGGACTCTACGGGGGGCTGCCTTTCGCGGCGGCTCAGCCCGTGGTGGCACTGCACCTGCCGGTGATCCAGACCCGCGACGTGGCCGAAGGCGAGACTGTGGGTTACGCCAACGCCTGGACCGCGCCGCGCCCCTCGCGCGTTGCCACCGTCAGTGGCGGCTACGCGGACGGTATCATCCGGGCGATGGGGGGTAAGGCGCAGTTGATCTATCGCGGCACGCCGCTGCCCGTTATCGGACGCGTATCCATGGATATGCTGACCGTCGATGTGACGGCGCTCGACGAAGCGCCCGAACATCTCGATCTGCTCTGTCCCGCCCAGACGGTGGACGACATCGCGGATTGGGCCGGAACCATCGGATACGAGATCCTCACGGCGCTGGGCGCACGACACGACAGGGTCTATCTGACGTGAACAGCCTGTTCGCCGCGCTGGCGCTGATCGGCCGCGCCGCCCTTTCCGCGCTGGCGGGCATCGGCCGTGTGACTCTTTTCGCGCTCAGCATCTTTACCCACGGTCTGCGCCCCCCCTTCTATGGCCGGCAATTCGCCGCCGCACTTTTCCAGATCGGTTGGCTTTCGCTGCCGGTGGTAGGGCTGACCGCGCTTTTCACCGGGGGCGCGCTTGTCATGCAGATCTATGCAGGCGGCGCACGGTTCAATGCCGAAGCGGTGGTGCCACAGATCGTGGCCATCGGCATGGTGCGCGAACTCGGTCCCGTTCTCGTGGGCCTCATGGTCGCGGCACGTGTGACAGCGGCCATCGCGGCAGAGATCGCCACGATGAAGGTGACGGAACAGATCGACGCACTGAT
>NZ_LWGH01000306.1:0-7374 GCF_001635395.1 Sulfitobacter sp. HI0129
GCTGGCTCTGTGGAACGGCGCTCGCCACATATTCGCGGTAGATGATCTGCGCATATTTGCCGTCCAGCACCGTGGGGTGGTTGCCGACAAAGCCGCTCACCTCCGTCACGGTACGCCGGTTGCGCCGCTCGCGGCCCTGCGTCACGATCAGGGGCTGCGTTTCACCGAAGGAAACGAGCGCCTCCAACCGGGAGGTGCTGATGCCCTGCGCGGCCAGAAAGGCCACCACCGCTTTGGCACGGCGCAGACCCAGCGCCTTGTTGTAGCTTTGCGAACCCACAAGATCGGTATGCCCATAAACCCGGAAGCGGACTTCGGGGAACTGCCGTATCCAGGATGCCTGCTGGCGCAGGATCGCCTGCGCCTCGGGCGAAAGTGCTGCGGAATTGAACGCGAAGGTCACGACAGAGGTGACTTCGCTGGCAAAGCGGTTCGCGAGGTTATGGGTATGGCCCAGCTCGCCCGTCATCACCAGCCGGTTGTTCAGCGTCGCATTGCCGAATGTGCCGCTATCCACCATCGCACCCGCCTCGCGGTGGAACTGGGTGCGCAGCGGGTCGGCGCTCGGTGTGCAGCCAAGCCCGGCGACCAGCGCCGCGCCGAGACCCAGCAATTTGGCGGATGCGGTGATGCTGCGTGCCATCCGATCAGTCCAGTACGTAGCCATAGGAGCCGCCGAAATCCTGCCGCGCCACCTCTCCCGCGGCGCCGTTCGTCGGGGTGCGCGCGGTTTGCGATGTGCGTCCGTTCAGGAACAGATCCTTTTCGGTGGGGGGCTTGATGCGGTCGGTGGGCAGGGCCAGCGCCTCGCCCCGCGTGGGCGTGACCAGATGCGCCGTGATGATGATCACCAGTTCGGTCTGGTTGCGCCGATAGTTCGCCGACCGGAACAGCGCGCCCAGCACGGGCACATCGCCGATCCACGGCAACTGGCTGGTGCTGTCGGTGAAATCATCGGTCAGCAGGCCCGCGATGGCAAAGCTTTCGCCGTCACGCATTTCCACCGTGGTGGAGGTTTCGCGCCGGGAGAACGCGGAAATCTCGATCCCGTTGCCCACGGCAAGGCTGTTCGACGGGTCGATGGCCGAAACGGCGGCGTTGAGTTCGAGGTTGATCAGGTCCTTGTCCACGACCCGCGGGATGAAAGCCAGTTCGACGCCGAAGGGCTTGAATTCCACCGAGATGCGGTCGCCGGTCTGGGCCACCGGCACGGGGTATTCACCCCCGGCGAGGAACGTCGCCTCCTGCCCCGAAAGGGCCACAAGGTTCGGCTCCGCCAGAAAGCGTACGACGCCCTTCTGCTCCAGCGCCTCAAGCAGCAGGCCCACCTGCGTGGAACCCGCGTTGAACCCGAACAGCACCGCGCCGGCATTGGCGTTGTTGGCCGGGACGTTGCCGGCCATCGAATTGGCGATGCCGCCCGATGTGGTCGTCGTACCGGTGCCGCCGTTGATCCCCGTGCCGCCGATCGCCCCGTTGAGCGACAGCGACGCGCTGAGCGATTTGGACACATTGCGCTGCATTTCCGCGAAACGGACCTTGATCATCACCTGCTGGATGCCACCCACGCTCATCAGGTTGGACACCCGCTCCGGCGCATAGCGTTCCGCCAGATCCAGCGCGCGTTGCAACCGCTGGGTCGACGACACGATGCCCGACAGCACGATGCCGTCATTGGCGGTGCGCACTTCGATCCGTTCACCGGGCAGGATCTGGCGCAGTCGTTCCTTGAACTCCGACACATCCGCCGCCACGCGCACGTCCACGTTGGTGATCAGCTGCCCCGCCGCATCCAGCAGCGTCAGCGTCGTCAGGCCGGGGGATTTACCCAGCACATAGATCGTCCGGTCGGAGAGGGAGGAGATATCGGCGATGCCCGGATTGGCGATGCTGAGTTCCGCGAAGGGAATGTCGCTTTCCACAACCACCGCGCGGTTCATCGGCACGTTCAGCGGCGCGTTGGTGCCCCGGTTGACCACGCGCAGCGTATCCGCCGCAGCGGAAGAGGGAGAAAGGGTAACCAGTGGCGCGGCGCACAATGTCAGCCCCAGAAGAGCCGCCTTTAGAAATCTGTCGATTTTCATGTGACCTGCCTTTGTGATCACGCCTCGGAAGTGGGTCTTTTCGCCCTTCATTCCCCGAACCTTGCGCGCGTTTTGCCATATTTGCAAGAATCAACGCCGCCGCCCCCGCAGCCTGTGGACAAACGGCAACATAATTTCCCTTTCCACGAGCAGGGGGCGCCACGCTGCATGCGCGACGCCCCGCAGTGGAAACACGCCAAAATCAATTGGTGCAGGGGATCGGTATCTCCACCACTTCGGCACCGCGGCGGGTACGGATGGTGCAGACACGCTCTTTCTGGACCTCGGCCTGTTGCTCCTGCGCGACCAGTCCCAGCAGCGAACGCTGGTCCACTTCGATCGCACCGGCAACCGTATCGTCATTGACGCCGACCAGCGACAGCGACAGCGCGCCCGTCGATTGCGCCTGTGCCAATGCGGCCACCTGCGCTGGGCTGACGGCAACCGTCACGGTGCGGGCGATGCTCGCCTCGCCCACCCGGGCATCCGCGTTCTGGTCCACCGCAATGAGCCGTACGCCCGCTTCGATCAGCTTGGTCACATCGCCATTGGAATTCTGGCCCGGGATGTTGATGTTACCCGTCCAGTAGACATCCACCCGGTCACCGGGGCGCAGGAAACCGCTAACGCCCGAAGACACGTCCACCTTGATGGTGAAGGCGCGCATCCCCCGCTCCAACCGCGAGGTGAGGCCCGAATCCTCGCCCGGTTCGGTGACCTTCACCGCCAGGATCGCCTCATGCGTTTCGATGGGGCGCAGTACCACGCGATGTTCTTCCGACCCCTCGGGGAAAAGCTCCGTCTCGGCGTGGAAAGCGCCTTCGGGGATGGCGTTTTCCGGCCAATCCACGGCGCGCACGTCTTCACGGGTCAGGGGCTGGCCATAGACCAGCGGCTTTTCCGCCACCCAGACGGTCTTGGTCGGCACCACCTTGGCAAGCGCTTCCTGCGCCTGCGCGTTGGCGATTTGGTACTGGGCGATCTGATCCTTTGCTAGAAAGACAGCGCCCCCCGCGAGGGCGATGCCGATCAGAAGAACCATTCCGAATATCATTCTCATCTCGTTCACCTCATGTTGTGTTGCGACCCCGGCGGGGCCGAGCGGGCGGTTGCTGGCCTTTGATAATCGCAGGGGAATGTGGCCGAATTAAGCGATGGGCGGGCCAATTTCCGGCCATTTCGTTCTGGCCCCGCCATGCCATGTCCCTGAACGAAACATGCCGGCCCAGTGGGGCCGGCCTGTTCGATCATCCCTTTCGGGCGGAATTATCCGACCGTGCGGTTTGCCAGCCATGTCTTGATGCCGTCGCCTACGTTCCCGGTGCTCCCGTGAATGGTGAGGATGACAACTGCGGCCAGTCCGACGACGGCGGCGGTCAGGACCACCCAGTCGACAGTGACGGCACCGTCTTCTGATTTCAGGAATTTATGAGCGTAGGGAAACATAGGGGCCTCCTTCAGGGGAGCCTGCGAAAAGGGAGAATACTGCCGCCGTCCTCCGCGAAGACGGCGGCAAGGAACACTGTCGTATTAGGGAGTGTTCGGGTCCTGCTTGCCCAGGAATGTCGATGTGTTCGCTGTCAGGCTTTTCGAGCCAGTCTCGATCGAGGAATAGGCGGCAACGGCCAGGCCGACGACGGCTGCGGTCAGCACAACCCAGTCAACTGTAACGGCGCCGTCTTCGTCGTTGCGGAAGTTCTTGATAAATTTCATCATGTCATGTCCCTCCAAGGATCATTAGGTTTTCCATTTCCAACCCTGCCGTCCGTTCTTCGCCGTTCTCTCATTGGCGTATGTCCGACTTGGTATGACGCTATATAGACCTTGGATTGGGGCATGAATTTGGCGTCAAATGTGACATTTTGAGTGATTTCGCCACAAATGCCCGTTTTTCCCCGACCCTGTTGAAGAACAATGAAATTTTTTTCCCCGCCCCCTACCGCCGGGGCGGTTTGCGGGGGGAATGGTTTCAATTAAGGCAAAATCGCCATCTTCTTCTGCCAATTTTCTGGGAAAACCGCGGAATCTGTGGAATATTCCCCCTATAAAAGCCGTCAAGGCAGACAAGAGCAGGCAGCATGTTTCGTTTATTGGGCGTATCGCTATTGGCGACGGGGCTGGCCGTTGCGCAGGCCGGGGCAGAGGCGCCCGCGCCGTTTCCTGAATTCTCCGCCAAACGTGTGAAGCCGCCCAAGGCGGGGGTGACCAGACGCATCGACATCCAGATCGAACCGGCCCCGGCACTGGCCGCCGTGCCCGATGCGGTGGCGACCCCCTCTGGGGCCATCGCGCCCCGGGCGCCCGGCAGCTACGACTGGTTCTGGGAAAAGATATCCCCCGCCGCGGATCAGTCCGGCCCCGGACGGCTCGAAATCGCCATGGCCGCGCTCACGGCGGCCTCGGGGCAGGTCGCCTCGCCCCGGTTGCAGCACATGCAGGACATCGCACGCCGCAACGGCATCGACATCCTGCGCTCCACCGTGGGGACCCATGTCTCGCCCGCGCTGGTGCTGGCGGTGATCACGGTGGAATCGAACGGGCGCGCCGATGCGCAAAGCCACGCGGGCGCGCAGGGGCTCATGCAACTGATGCCCGATACCGCCCTGCGGTTCGGCGTGACCGACAGCATGATGCCCGGGCAGAACATCGCGGGCGGGGTCAAATACCTCGACTGGCTGATGCAGGAATTCGACCGCGATCCCATTCTGGTGCTCGCGGGCTACAACGCGGGCGAAGGATCGGTACACCGGCACGGCGGCGTGCCGCCCTTTGCCGAAACCCGCGATTATGTGCCCAAGGTGCTGGCCGCCTTCCAGGTGGCCAAGGGGTTGTGCCAGACCCCGCCGGAGCTCATCAGCGACGGCTGTGTTTTCGCAGCCCTGAACTGAACCCGCCGGACGCGAAGCGGGGGGCGGCCCGCCGCCCCCGGCGATGTCACGAAACCCGGGTAGCGGTCAGACGATGGTCGCGTCGGTGGCCGCGCGCAATTCGTCCTCACTCACGCCATCGGCACATTCGACGATGCGCAAGCCGCCCTCGACCACGTCCAGCACGCCAAGGTTGGTCACGATCCGGTCCACCACGCCTGTACCGGTCAGCGGCAGGGTGCATTTCTTCAGAACCTTCGATTCGCCGGCCTTGTTCTGATGATCCATCACCACGATCACGCGGCCCACGCCGGCGACGAGATCCATCGCGCCGCCCATGCCCTTGACCAGCTTGCCGGGGATCATCCAGTTGGCGAGGTCACCGTTCTCGGCCACCTCCATCGCCCCGAGGATCGCCGCCGCGATCTTCCCGCCCCGGATCATGCCGAAGGACATGGCGCTGTCGAAATAGGCGGTGCGGTTCAGCTCGGTGATGGTCTGCTTGCCCGCGTTGATCAGGTCCGGGTCCTCGTCGCCTTCGAAGGGGAAGGGCCCCATGCCCAGCATCCCGTTCTCGGACTGCAGGGTGATGTCCTTGTCGCCCACGTAGTTGGCCACCAGCGTCGGGATCCCGATGCCGAGGTTCACATACATGCCGTCTTCGAGCTCCTGTGCCGCACGGGCGGCCATCTGGTTACGGTCCCAGGCCATGTTACGCTTCCTCCCGCTTGCGCGTCGTGCGCTGTTCGATGCGTTTTTCGTGTTCGCCCTGAATGATCCGGTGCACGTAGATGCCCGGCAGATGGATGTGATCGGGATCGAGCGCGCCGCGCGGCACGATCTCCTCCACCTCGGCGATGCAGACCTTGCCGCACATGGCGGCGGGCGGGTTGAAGTTGCGGGCGGTCTTGCGGAAGATCAGGTTGCCGGTGTCATCCGCCTTCCACGCCTTGACGATGGACAGATCCGCAAAAAGCCCGGTTTCGAGGATGTAATCCTCGCCGTTGAACTGCTTCACTTCCTTGCCCTCGGCGATCTGCGTGCCCACGCCGGTCTTGGTATAGAAACCGGGGATGCCGCAGCCGCCCGCGCGCATGCGTTCGGCCAACGTGCCCTGCGGGTTGAATTCCAGCTCCAGCTCGCCCGACAGGTACTGGCGCATGAATTCCGCGTTCTCGCCCACGTAGGAAGAGATCATCTTCTTGACCTGCCGCGTATGCAGCAGGATGCCGATGCCGAAATCATCGACCCCGGCGTTGTTGGACGCAAAGGTGAGGTCCTTCGCCCCGTTTTCCTTGATCGCCTGCAAGAGCAATTCCGGAATACCGCAAAGCCCGAACCCCCCGGAGGCGATCAGCATGCCATCCGACAGGACGCCCTCCAGTGCTTCGGCGGCGGAATTATAGACCTTTTTCATGAAAGAATGTTCCCCTTGAAAGTACGAGCGACGAAAGGTTCGCCTTCTTTTGAAGGGGCACCCGCGCAGAGTCAATTCCAGCGCGGGTGAGATCGGAAAAGGCGGGCTTTAATCCCTCGCGCAATCCGCCAAAGGCCTCCGGCCCGCCCCGCGCGGCCACCGGTCTTCCAAATGGTCCAAAATTCTCGCCGAAGGCGAAATCCACCTGTCGGCCCCTGCCACCTGAGCGGGGGCGCCGGAAGCCCGCAGTCAGGAGTCCTTCGCCGCCGCCTTCTTGGCTGCCGTCTTCTTCGCGGGGACCTTTTTCTTCGCCGTGGCCTTCTTCGGCGCGGCTTTTTTCGCGGCCTTGCGCTTGGCCGGGGATTTGGCCAGCTTTTCCTCGATCAGTTCGACCGCGCGTTCCATGGTCAGGTCCGCCGGTTCGATCTCCTTCGGGATCGTGGCGTTGACCTTTTCCCACTTCACGTATGGCCCGTATTTCCCTTCCATCACGTTGACCGCACCGCCCATGTCCGGGTGTTCGCCCATCTCGCGGATCGGTTTGGCGGCCTTGCCGCGCCCGCCACGGCTGGCCACCTTTTCGGCCAGCAATTGCACGGCGCGGTTCATGCCAACGGTGAAAACTTCGTCGATGGATTCGAGATTGGCATTGGTGCCCCCCCGGTCGGAGGTGCTTTCGGCGTGTTTGATATAGGGTCCATAGCGCCCGATATTGGCCCAGACCATCACGCCGTCCTCGGGGTGGGGGCCGATCTGGCGCGGCAGGGACAGCAGGCGCACCGCCTGTTCAAGGTCCACCTCCTCTGGCGGCCAGTCCTTGGGGATCGACTGGCGCGGGGGCTTCTTGTTCTCTTCCGTCACCGGGCCGCGCTGGACGTAGGGCCCGAACCGCCCCTTGAAGACGCGGATCTCGTCGCCCTGATCCTCGCCCAGCAGCTTGCCCTCGGGCGGGATCGCGCTGGCCTCGGCCTCCGGGTCGGGCGGGCCGAAGGGGCGGGTGTAGCGG
>NZ_LWGH01000307.1:0-4823 GCF_001635395.1 Sulfitobacter sp. HI0129
AGGCCCAGCACTATGACGATAGACACGAAGATCAAACCACCGGAGCGGCGCGCGGCCTCGATAATCAGAATAAAGAGCGAAAGCGCGACATAGAACTGCCAGGCCTGCGAGGTTGGCACCCAAATATCGAGTGCGATTGACTTGCCATGGAGCGAAAGCAAGCCGGCGCAGAAAAAGGTCGCCAACGCAGGAATATAGCTGAGCGGGCCGGGCACCTTTTCCCAGTTGCCGGCCGGCAGAAGTAGAAATGCCGAGGGCAAATAAACCGCGATCAACAGGAAATAGTAGTTGATGTTGAAAATATGAATCCAGCCGAAGATGTAGCCGGTAGCCATGGCGGTTCCGGTGGCGCTCATCAGTAGGATGACGGCTCTCAGGGGCCGAGGAATCGCCTCGAAGCGCGACATCTCTTGGGTCGGATCCGGCACGGTGGCCCCGGCGGGCTCTTCCGTCGCAGCTGCAGCATCTTGCATCGGATTGTGTCTCTCATGAATTGACGGGTCGACAGCCGTTCCATAGGACGGGCCGGCTGGCTGTGCGCCAGAGGAAAAGATAAAGGCGGGACGGCAACTTTCTTGGCCGCCCCGACCCTCTGCCTTGGGTTACTCTTAGTCGAGCGCCCGGACGGCGTTGCCAAAAGACAAAGGAATATCGTGCGACACGCGATACTCCTTCCAGAGATCGATCCATTCTTGATCGCCCTGCTGCACTGTGATGCCACGTTCTCGCGCCTCATCCACAGCCGCCCTGAACGCTTCGACCTGCCGCTCCGCCAATGCAATAAGCGCATCCTGCCGGGCTTGATACTCCGGCTTCCAGAGATCGACTTCCTTCAAATAGCGAATGGTTCCATCGGCAAGTGGCTCAAGGGCCCCCTGGTCCAGATATTTCACCAGATTTTCCAGCGACATCATTTTGGCGTGGACATAGTCGTCTTTATATTCGTCATGGTGCTCCACCGTCCATTTGTAGAGTTGATAGACGAACTCTTCATCCTCGTCGCCGCGAACGTGGTAGTCTTGGAACGAATGATCGAGCAGTATGCCGATTGATGATTCAGTGCCTGTCTGGTTGATGCCCGGCGAATAGCCCGGAAGGATTTTGCGGTAACGATCATAGGCTTCGGGATTGTCCGACCTCTCGGGCAATGGTAGCCATCTTATCCCGCCCGGGGTGGCTTCGGCCTGATAGTTGATCCCTGATAGCGGGCCTGTGAAAGTGACGTCTGCGCGCTCCTCTGTCAGGACGGTCGTGTTGGCAGAATAGCTGCCAACCTCAATGAGGCTTACGTCGCTCTTTTCCAGTCCCCTGTAGGCAAGCAGCGCGTCAATCCCTGCAGCTAGAAAAGGCGTTGACTCGGCATAAGCGATCCGGGTGCCAGGGCCGATATCATCCAGTGATTTTATATCGGAATTTCCTCGAACGACATAGCCCCACGCAGATATGGCGGAAATACCAAACAACCTTGTATCCGATGGGCCGGCCGCCGGCGAGGCGAAGCCCAACGCCGCATCCATCTTGTCAAAATAGGTCGACGCCTGCGACAGCGCGAGCCGGCCCTCTCCCTCCGCCAGCCAAGCGGATCGCGAATAGCCGTTCGGAGACGGCTTAACGCGAGCCTTGACGCCGGTATCCGTCGAGAATTTCGCGGTCCAGGCGACAGCCAGCGAGTGGTTTGCCGTACCCACAGCTGAGGTTATGACGTTGAAATAGTCGGGCCATTTATAGGTCGAAGGTGCCTCTTGAGCCGACGCATTGGCCGACAGGCAAACTCCAACCGCCAACGCAGCGATCGACGTTACGAATTTCTTATTCATTATTGTTCTCCTCCACTTTCTCTTGAATTTACCGACAACCCCATCCGGCTTAACGGCACCCTGTCTGAAATCGACAAGAATCATTCGCGAATGGCGAACATGTGACGTGGGCAGCTCCCTCCGGCTCCACAACACGCCCCCGATATCCTCCGATCAGAACGCTCATTTCGCCACTATTTGATGAGAAGTAGATGGACGGATGAACCGCTTCAACAGCGGCTTTGCGAACCCATAATTCGCGTTTCGCAAATAGTTGGCGGCCGGTGAAGCGGCTGAGCAGACGAAACGATGACCAAAATGATCGGCGCCACCATCTGAAAGCGCATGGCTCTGCGCCCACTTCGGGCGTGAAAAAGGGGGGGCGGAGCGCGTGTTTTAGCGATGTACAAACGCTAGCCAGCAATCGAAGGCGGCAATCCTAGCGCTGATGTATTGCCTCGATGGCCCGCGAGTTAGCCGAGGCGCCTGGAAGCCAAAGACCTTCTCATAGAGGCGATGGCCTAACCCGGAAGCGCGAACTCCAATCACGCCACCTGCGAAGGTACGCTGCAGGCGGGAAATCAACAGGTCCCGCGGGTTCAGGGGCGCTTGATCGGTTCAAGCCCGCGCTCGCCATGTAGCAATCCGTCAAGGTTTCCCGATTGTGCATTTCGTGACAGCTTGAGGATCATCATCTTGGTGACTCTCCGAAAGGTCTCCATATCCTTGGGATCGATGCTGATTTCCAGCGCCTGGTCGCGTTTCGTCATTTCCTTTTCGATCTCGTTCAGCGTTTGCTTTCCGGCCTGTGTGAGATTGAGAAGAAACGCCCGCTTGTCGGTGTTGCTCTTGTTCTTCTCGACGAGACCCAGATCGACCAGCCTGGAGACCGAGCGAACCAGCGTCGGTCCTTCAATGTCGAGAGCCTTGAGCAGTTGCGCTTGTATCACTTTAGGATTCTGGTCGATGAGGATCATCAAACCTGCCTGAACGGAGGTGATCTTCGTTTTGACCTTGGTTGTATCGTCAGACCATGAGGTCGACAGAAGATTGTTGAGCCGCCTTACGAGAAATCCAGTCGTGAATGCCAATCGTCCGAAATTTACGCGGTCTTCGCTGGGGTCTGTGTCGTTGGTTCTGCCGTTCATGATCTCATTCAAGTAGGTAGGGTATGCTTCTTTTTTACCATCGGAATCGTAATGAGGGAAGACCATAAACCGCCTGCAGCCAACTGGTATGACCGAACCCGTCGTCGTCGGCGATCGGTGTCATATGGCCGGCACCCGTCAGTCCATTTCATGATGCGTGCCGCTACATGTATGCCGGATCGTCTGTGGCTGTTTCATTCCGTGGGAGGTGCGACCGCATCCGTCGCCGTGCAAATAGGCGGAACGGGGCGGCCGCGCGAACGGAGTCCCGAACACGGCAACAATGCCTTGACGAGCTACCCGATAAATAGATAGTAAGGCGAACTATGTAAGGAGCGTACTCGCTCAAGCGACCTGCACGAAAAGCCTACGCAAAAGGGAGGAATACATGAAGCTTCGTATATTGGTGGCGGGCATCGCCACGGTATTTGCTGCACAGGCGGCCAATGCCCAGCAGCTTGGAATTGGCACGATGGGGCAGGGGACGAGTGGCTATTCCATGGGGAGTGCCATTGCAAAAGTTCTGTCAGACAATGGGGTTGGCGCCCTCGTTCAGCCCAATGCGGGCACCAGCGCATACTTGCCGCTGATCCAGCTGGGCGAGCTCGATTTTGGCATCGCTAATGCGATTGAAGTCGGTGATGCGCTAGGTGGAAGGGGCGATTTCGAGGGCAAGGCCCTTGACCAGATTGCCCCGGTCGCGCGCCTGTTCCCGCTTTATGTCGGCATTTTCGCACGGGACGATTCTGGACTGGACACCGTTGCCGATCTGAAGGGTCATACCGTTACCTATGGTTATACCAGCCAGCTGACAATCGCGCGGGTGGTAGATGCGATCCTGGCTGGTGGTGGCGTGTCCTCTGAGGAGATTACACCTGTCCTTGTCCCGAACGTCTTGCGCGGGGCCGATGATTTCGCAAGCGGCCGTGCCGATGGTGCGTTCTTTGCCATCGGAGCCGGGAAGGTTTCGGAGGTTGATGCTTCGGTCGGCGGTCTGCACTTCCTGCCGTTGCCCGACACCGACGAAGCGGAGGCCCGCCTGAAAGCCGTTGTTCCCGAAGCCTATGTCACCGTGGCGGATCCCGCCCCGAACCGCACGGGTATTGCCGAGCCTATCCCGGTGATGGCTTACGATTATATGCTGGTGGCCGGTAAGCATGTGCCTGACGAGACGGTGCAAGACGTGGTTGAAATTCTTCGGACTCACAAGGATGAGTTGGTCAGCTCCTTTGGGACCTTTTCCGGCTTCGACCCCGAGAACATGTATGTCGATATCGGCATTCCATATCACCCCGGTGCAGCGGCCGCTCTCCAATAGAACAGAATCCTGAAGTCGGCGCGACGGTTCCGTTCTGGCCGCGTACCGACTTCTTATGAGGGGGGTTGCTGTGGCAAGCAGATCAATCACCGATAGACCAGCATTCCTGCGCGTGTTGGCGACAGTTGCCGCGACGGTCTTGACGCTCTGTGCGATCGCGTTCGCGGTGGACCTGCCATCGGCATTGGGCGTTTCGTTGTTCACTGAACAATATTTGGCCTTCGTGTTCGGGTCTGCATTGACGCTCGCCTATCTGACGACTGCGGGACCCAGCACCTTTAGCGTCATCTTCAACACGATCCTGGCTGGGTTGGGGCTTGTCGCTTCACTGTACATCGCGGTCCGCTACCCGGATATTGTCAATGAGCTGGTCTACAAGCCTCTGGATGGTCTGATCATCAGCGTTATTCTGATGGTCCTTACGATTGAGGCGGTCCGACGCCTGACGGGCTGGGGTCTGACCGCCATTGTCATTCTGTTCATCCTTTATGCGCTTGTCGGGCATCTGTTGCCGTTCGGCATGACCCGGCAGACTCTCTGGGACCGGCTTGCCATATATAT
>NZ_LWGH01000308.1:0-1496 GCF_001635395.1 Sulfitobacter sp. HI0129
TCGCCCTTCAGCGCGGGAAAGGCGGGCAGGGGCGTGGCGGTGGCCGCATACCAGCTGTCGGGATAGGCCCCGGCCCGGTCATTGGCATAGAGCAGGTCCATGGCTCAGACGTTCATCAACAGATGTTCACGCTCCCACGGGGAAATGACCTGCAGGAATTCGTCGTATTCGGCACGTTTCACGATGCCATAGACACGGGCGAATTCGGGGCCGAGCACCTTGTGCAGGGCGGTCGATTCCTCGAAGAGGTCCAGCGCCTCGCCCAGAACGCGGGGGATGTCGCCGTCGCCATCGTAGGCGTCACCGTGGAATTCGGGCAGCGGGTCGCGGCCTTCGGTCAGGCCGAGGTAGCCGCAAGCGAGGGAGGCGGCGATGCCCAGATAGGGGTTGCAGTCCATCCCGGCGAGCCGGTTTTCCACCCGCCGCGCGCCGGGGCTGGACAGCGGCACCCGGATCCCGGTGGTGCGGTTGTCGCGCCCCCATTCGAGGTTGATGGGTGCCGCGTGGTCCTTCACGTAGCGGCGATAGCTGTTCACGTAAGGTGCAATAACGGCAAGTGCCGCGGGCATATGGTTCTGCAGGCCCGCGATGAAGTGATGAAACTCCGCCGTTTCCTTGCCGTCCTCGTCGGAAAAGATGTTGCGGCCATCCTCTGCCGTCAGCACCGAATGGTGGATATGCATGGCGCTGCCGGGTTCGTCGGCGATGGGCTTGGCCATGAAGGTGGCATAGCAATCGTGGCGCAGCGCGGCTTCGCGGATCAGGCGCTTGAAATAGAACACCTCATCAGCCAGCCGCACCGGGTCGCCGTGGATGAGGTTGATCTCCAACTGTCCCGCACCGCCTTCCTGCGTGATGCCGTCGATCTCGAACCCCTGCGCTTCGGCGAAATCATAGATGTCGTCGATCACCGGGCCGAATTCATCGACCGCGGTCATGGAATAGGCCTGCCGGGCGGCAGCAGGACGGCCCGAGCGGCCCATCATCGGCTTGATCTCATGCGCGGGATCGAGGTTGCGGGCGACGAGAAAGAATTCCATCTCGGGTGCGACGATCGGTTCCCACCCCTTGTCGCGGTAAAGCTGCACCACGCGCTTGAGCACGTTGCGCGGCGAATAGGGCACCGGTTCGCCGTCGCGGTTGAAGGCATCGTGAATGACCTGCAGCGTCCAATCCGCCGTCCACGGTGCTGCCGTGGCGGTATCCATGTCGGGGCGCAGGATCATGTCTTTTTCGATGAAACCCTCATCACCCGCCGCTTCGCCCCATTCGCCGGTGATCGTCTGGTAAAAGATGCTGTCGGGCAGGTGGAAATATTCCTGCCGCGCGAATTTCGTGGCGGGCACCGCCTTGCCGCGTGCGATCCCCGGTAGATCGGGAATGATACATTCCACTTCGTCGAGGCGTTTGCCATCGAGGTATTGCCGTGCCGATGCGGGGAGTTCATCCATCCAGTCGGCCATCAGGGCCTCTCTTTCTTTCGGTTTTCCTTGAAG
>NZ_LWGH01000309.1:0-4179 GCF_001635395.1 Sulfitobacter sp. HI0129
CATCATGTGCCGCCACGGCGAGCGGGCGCTCGACATCCGAATTACCGATGGGGGCCGCCCGATGCCCGATGATTGCCCCCCTCCCCGGACCGAACCAACACCTATTCCACAGGAAAACGGATTCGGCTGGATGCTGATCCATACCCTGACCGACGACGTGTCCTATTCCCGGCGCCGGGGGAAAAATCATTTGGCGATGCGGTTGCCGCTGGGCGGTCAGGGCGCGGCCTAAAAACCCCACGCCATGCTTTGGGCACATTCTTTCGCGAAATCGCCCCGGCTGCATCACATTGACGCCACGGTCCACCGGCATAGATGCTCCTGTAGCTGCATATAGCTCACCTCGGCACCGCGTTTCATAGCCCCCACCCAGTGCGCGGTGCCGAGGAACCTTCCCCCCCAAGACCGGCCATTGGCACCCCCTGCAACGCGCGATAGGGTTCGCGCATAGCAGTATGAGGTGCCCCTATGCGTGATTTCCATCTTCCCGGCCGTTCGCCCGTTCTGGCCACGAACGGCATGTGCGCCACGTCCCATCCGCTCGCAGCGAAGGTTGCTGTCGACATATTGGAACAGGGCGGAAACGCGATGGACGCGGCCATTGCGGGCGCCGTTCTTCTGGGCATCTGTGAGCCGCAGATGACCGGCATCGGCGGCGACTGCTTCGTTCTCTATTCCCCCGCCGGCAGCGAGGAGGTGAAGGCGCTGAACGGTTCGGGCCGCGCCCCTGCTGCTGCCGACGCCGCGCGTCTGCGCGAAGCGGGATACGAAGACGTACCGCTGCACCACGCCCATGCAGTGACCATTCCGGGCGCGGTGGATGCCTTCTGCCACCTGTCGGACACCGTCGGTAAACTCGGGCTCGACCGTTTGCTGGCCCCGGCCATCCGCTACGCGGAAGAGGGCGTGCCCGTTGCCCCGCGTGTTGCCTCCGACTGGGCGAACGATGCGGGAACGTTGCAGGGAAAGGCACGGGAATACTTCCTGCCCAATGGCAAGATACCCGCCGTAGGGACGCTCTTTCGCGCACCCGGTCAGGCCGAAGTGTTGCGCAAAGTAGCCGAGAAGGGCCGCGCGGGCTTCTACGAGGGCGAAGTTGCCGAAGACATGATCGCCACCCTCAGGGCCGGGGGCGGCCTGCATACGGCCGAGGATTTCGCCAATGTCGCCTGCGACGCGGTCGAACCGGTCAGCGGCACCTACAAGTCGATGGAGGTACTCGAGCATCCGCCCAACGGTCAGGGCGCGACGGCCCTGCTGATGATGAACATCCTTTCGCATTTCGACATCGCCGATATGGCACCTTTCGGTGCCCAGCGGGCCCATATCGAGGCGGAAGCGGCGAAGCTGGCATACGACGCGCGCAACCGGTTCCTTGCCGATCCGGACCATACAAGCCGGCTGGATCACATCCTATCACCGGAAACCGCCCGCCGCCTTGCAGATCTCATCGATCCCAAGTGCGCCATGGCGTCCCCCGCGGATGTATCCGAAGCCGTGCACAAGGACACGATCTACATCACCGTCGTGGATCGCGATGGCATGGCCGTGTCGATGATCTATTCGATCTTCCACGGTTTCGGCTCGGGCATAGCGTCGGACCGCTTCGGCATCCTGTTGCAGAACCGCGGCGCCGGTTTCACCCTGCAGGAAGGGCACCCCAATGAGCTCAAGGGCGGCAAACGCCCCATGCACACGATCATCCCCGGTATCATCCGCGAAGAAGGACGGGTGACAATTCCCTTTGGCGTCATGGGCGGGCAATATCAATCGCATGGCCATGCCCGGCTGGTGTCGAACCTTCTCGATTTTGGGATGGACCTGCAAAGCGCCATCGATGCGCCCCGTGCCTTCCCAGACGGGGGCAAGCTGAGGGTCGAAAACGGCTATGCCGAAAGCGTGCGGCGCGAACTTTCCGACATGGGACATACCGTCGTAGCACCCCCTACGGCTATCGGCGGCGCGCAGGCCATCCGGATAAGGCAGGACGGCGTGCTCGAAGGTGCGAGCGACCCGCGCAAAGATGGATGCGCCCTGGGCTACTGAGCAGGCTCCAGCCGGGAAACCGGCCGGGTCAGTTCAGTTGAAAATGCAGGGGATAGGCGCCGTTGGTGAAGGGGCCGAAAAGATCGGGAATGTCGGGGTGATCCACCGGTTCGCCTGAATAATCGGCGACGAGGTTCTGCTCCGACACATAGGCCACGTAATAGCTCTGCTCATTCTCGGCCAGCAGATGGTAGAACGGCTGATCCTTAACCGGGCGATTCTCTTCCGGGATCGCTTCGTACCATTCTTCGGTATTGGCGAATTCCGGATCGACGTCGAAAATCACACCACGGAAGGGATGCTTCTTGTGGCGGACGACCTGGCCCAAGTGATATTTCGCACGTGTTCGTAGCATGACATCACAGCCCCTACCTTTCGTTAGTATTCGGTTCAAGGGCGTTTTGTCCAACCCCACGGGACATTTTCGTGGGAAACAGTTTGTGAACATCCGCCTTACAATGGTGCCCCGGCGGGAGCCTCCCAGTCTCAGAAGCGATGTTAACATATCTCAGGCGGAGGTGCGCCCAGTTTGCTACGCCCCCGGGATTTCAGGAAATTTCCATTGGGATAACGCCCCAGAATCGGCTACCTTCGGGGCAAAATAAAAAAACGACATAGCGAGAGGCAAATGAGCAAATCCCTTCGCGCCATGGTAATCGTGCTGCTGGTTGCATCCTGCGGCGGCGGTGCAGATCGGTCCGCACCGGCTGATCTGGATAACGCCTGCACGATCCTGAAAGAGCGCCCCGAATACTACAAGGCCTTCAGAGCCACCGAACGCCGTTGGGGTGTGCCGATGCACGTCCAGATGGCCACGATTCATCAGGAAAGCAAGTTCGTGTCGGATGCGCGGACGCCGTTCAAATACGTGTTGGGGGTCATCCCGATGGGGCGGCAGTCCAGTGCGTTCGGATATTCACAGGCGCTCGATGGCACGTGGGAAGAATATCAGCAGAAAGAACGTCGCCATCGCGCGCAGCGCGACCGGATCAGCGATGCCACAGATTTCATGGGCTGGTACATGAATCAGAGCTTTACCCGAAACGGTATCCAGCTTCATGACGCACGCAACCAGTACCTTGCCTATCACGAAGGCCATACCGGCTATTCCCGGCAAAGCTACAACAGCAAGGCTTGGCTGATTGGCGTTGCGGGCAAGGTCGACGCTCGCGCCCGTATGTATCAGGGCCAGATCGCGGGCTGCCGCCTGCGCTGAACAAAGAAGGCCCCGGCAGTGCCGGGGCCTTTCCTTTGCAGCGCGGTATCACCGAAATGCGTTACTGCCGGGGTGCCGACCCCGGGGAGCCTACGTCGAACAGACTGTTGGGCATGTTCACACCTTTCTGCAAATCCCCCAGAACGACTGTCGTTGTCGTCCCGTTACCGTCACGGATAACCCACTGGCGCAGTTCCACCGGGTTGCCGGTGAACTTCAGGCGAATGTTTCCGTATTCGGGATGCGCCGGATCCTGCGCGGTGACGATGGTTGCCGTGCCGTCGTATGTATGGCCCGTCACCATCTGCGCCCGGCCAAGGTTTACCGACCGGTCCAGAATGATCGAAAGCGGCGTCTTGGACAGCGGATAGGTTTCTGCAGGCTGGTTGGATTTCTTGTCGTAGATCACGACGGTATTGCTGCCCGCCACTACGAGAGCAGATTCGGGCGGGTTGTATTCGAAACGCACGCGGCCGGGCCGTTTGATGTAGATGGTGCCGGTGCTGATGGACCCGTCATCGTTGATCTGGGTAAATTCACCCTTCGCGGTGGAAATGCCGTTCAGATAGCTCGAAATCTCGTTCAAGGAGAGTTTCTGAGCCTGCGCGGCGATGGGCGTCATGAGGCCGATCGTCAGCGCGACGAGAGCGGAAGTGATAAATCGCATAGTTCGATCCTGTTTCCTGTAAGTCTTCATGAGAGCACTTAGGCGCTCGGGCGGTGATATGCGATATCAGGCGGCTGACATCTGCTTAGAAGATCCACGTCCATACCAGTATGATGCCCACGGCGGCGGTACCGAGCCCCAGCAGCATGAGCAGCCCGTCCTCCAGCGTGAGCGCGAAACCCAGCAGGGCGATCGCCCCCATCGGAACCATTGCCGCAAACGGGATCACCTCTGACGGGGGGACGAGCGC
>NZ_LWGH01000310.1:0-2945 GCF_001635395.1 Sulfitobacter sp. HI0129
TGGCGACAGGCGCGGGCAGAAGCCCGCCGTCGCTGGCCACCTGATGGAACCGCCGCCCGTCGGTAAAGCCGAAATCGTACATCCGGGCGTTCGAGGCATTGAGGATCCGCAGCCGCACCAGCCCTGCGGGCACGGTAAGCTTGGGGCGGATCACGCCGTTGACCAGCACCTCGCTGCCGCGAAAGCCGCGCATCATGTCCATCATCCCGATGTCATAGGTCATGCGACCGGAGCGGTCGAAATTGCGGTCCTGCACGATCAGCGGGAAATCATCGACCCCGTAATCGCGCGGCAGTGGGTCCTCCACGTCGGGATCGTCAATGATGATCATGCCCGCCAGCCCGCGATAGACCTGATCGGCGGTGCGCCCATGGATATGGCTGTGATACCACAGGGTCGACGCAGGGTGGTCCACCGGCAGCTCGGGCGACCACGTCTTGCCGGGGCCGAAAGCCAGTTGCGGCCCGCCGTCGAGACGGCCGGGCACGTGCATGCCGTGCCAATGGGCTGTGATCGCCTCATCGGTGCGGTTCACCACGTCGATCCGTGCCGTGCGCCCGCGCTGAAAGCGCAGCAGCGGGCCGAGGTAATCCTGATCGTAGCCCAGCGTGTCGGAGGCGGCTCCGGAAATGAATTCGCGTGATCCCTTCATCGCGGTCAGCGTATTGCCCGCGCCGGGGCCGACCTCCATCACCTGCGGGATCGGCAGGGGCGCGCCGGGTTCCGCGGCGCCGGCCCGGCGGGTCAGCAGTGCTGGCGTGGCGAGCGTGGCGGCGATGAGGGCAAGGAACTGGCGGCGTTTCATAGGGATACTCCATCTTTGGACGGTGAGAATTGATCGACGGAACCGTTGCAAAGCGCCTCCACGGCGCGGTGCTGGGTCAGGAAGACGCGGCCCGTCAGGTCGCTCAGGAAATGGGTCTTCTTCAGGGCGTCCATCACAGGGCCCTTCACTTCGCTGAGGTGGAAGGTGATGTCGCGCGTGCCAAGCCGGGTGTTGATCGCCTCAAGGCTTTCGAGCGCGCTCATGTCGATCTCGTTCACGGCAGAGCACATCAGGATCACATGCCGCAGGTCTTCCCGTTCGGCGACCATGTCGTAGATCCGGTCTTCGAGGTTGCGGGCATTGGCGAAATAGAGGCTCTCGTCCACCCGCACCGACAGGATGCCGTCGTGCAGGGTCACGTCATGGCGGTTGACGTTTCGATAGTGTTCCGTGCCCGGCACCTGACCCACCACGGCCATATGCGGGCGCGAGGATTTGTAGAGGTGAATGAGGATCGAGATCAGCACGCCCGCCGACACGCCGACCTCGACCCCGAGGGCGAGCGTCAGCAGGATCGTCGCCGACACCGCGGCGAAGTCCGCCTTGGAATAGACCCAAGCGCGTTTCAGGATCGAGAAATCCACAAGGCTCAGGACCGCGACGATGATTGTCGCCGCAAGCGTGGCCTTGGGCAGGAAGTAGATAAGCGGCGTCAGCATCAGCGCGGCGATGGCCAGCCCCACGGCTGTATAGGCCCCGGCGGCGGGGGTGCGCGCGCCCGCGTCGAAATTCACGACCGACCGTGAGAACCCGCCGGTGACCGGAAAGCCGCCTGTGAACGCCGCCCCGAGGTTGGCGGTGCCCAGACCGATCAGCTCCTGATCGGGGTCGATGCGCTGCCGGCGCTTGGCCGCAAGCGTCTGTGCGACCGAGATCGACTCCACGAAGCCGATGATAGAGATCAGGATCGCGGGTCCGATCATCGCTGTCAGGACCTGCGGCTGGAACGACGGCAGGGTCAGGGGCGGCAGGGATTGCGGCACCGATCCGACGATATCGACACCGCGCTCCGCAAGGCCGAAGGCCCAGACCGCAAGCGTCGTCGCCACCACGGCGATGACCGGCCCGGCCTTCGCCCCCATGTCCGACAGGGTCTTGCCCAACCCCATGCCCTGCAGCAGCGGTTTGAGCCCACGGCGCACCCAGAAGAGGAAGGCCGTCGCCGCCACGCCCAGCACGAGCGTGATCCAGTTGATCTCTCCCAGATGCGACCACAGCCCGTGCAGCATTTCGATCAGGGTATCGCCCGAAGCCTTGACGCCCAGAATGTGTTTGAGCTGGCTCGTGGCAATCAGGATGCCGCTGGCCGTGATGAAGCCCGCGATCACCGGATGCGACAGGAAGTTCGCCAGAAACCCCAGCCGGAAGAGGCCGAGGACCAGCAGAAAGGCCCCCGAGAGAAACGCCAGTGTCAAGGCGGCGGTGACATAGTCGATGCCCTGATCGCCCAGCTTGCCAATGGCCGCCGCCGTCATCAGCGACACCACGGCCACCGGCCCCACCGCCAGCGTCCGGGAGGTGCCGAAAATGGCGTAAAGCACGATGGGCAGGATGGAGGCGTAGATCCCGGCCTCTGGCGGCAGACCGGCCAGCAAGGCATAGGCCAGCGATTGCGGGATCAGCATGATCGTCACGATGACCGCTGCGACCAGATCGCCGCTCAGCTTCCCGCGATCGTACCGGCTGCCCCAGTCGAGGATAGGCAGGTATCGGGACAGTCGCGCGATCTTTTGCGAAGAGGAGGACAAGGTAATGACTTTCAGAAATGGGGGAGGGGGTGCGCCGAATGGGCGCTCAGGAAAGGTGCGGGTGGTTAACGTGCATCAGGCGTCGCCAACCCCGGCCCTATCGGCGTGCCGGGCGTCTCTCCCGCGGGGGCGGGTATTGCGCCCATGGGGTGGCTGGCGGTGAAAGCTGTCATCGGTCCGGTCCTTGCAGCAGCGGCTTGTATCAGGTTCTCTCCACCAATATATTCCTCCATACGAATATTCAATATATAGAATATAATGAGTGATCAGACTACAGAGCAAGCCGCCGACCCGATGGTGTGTCGCCTGGCCGAGAGTGAATGACGATCTATTATTCGCTGCATGGTGACGAAGTCACAGAGGTTTTGCAG
>NZ_LWGH01000311.1:0-9989 GCF_001635395.1 Sulfitobacter sp. HI0129
TTCGAGGGGGTGAGCCCAGGTGGAAGGACCCTTGTCTGATCAGAGCCGTGGAGGCAGTTCGCTGACCTCGTAGATAATGTTCAGGTCTTCCGCTTGGGATTTTGGATCTCGTCTTAAGGACGGTGAGGGCCGCCATCGCGCGTACCCTGTGTTTGCTATGGGAGAGACCGCTTCTTGACGGCGGAGACCGCCTGGGCAACCATATCAGGGCATCCGGGACACCGGATGCCCCATGACCTGCTGACCTAAGCAGACAAATCTTCCCGATATAGGACGTTGTCCGACACCACCATGCAGGGGTAACCCCGCATCTCTGCAATCCGGTCCAGTTCCCTGGCGACACGGATGCCTGACAGAGACGTGTCGACCACCGAGGCCAGGCATTCCCGGCTGAAGTCGTCGATCACGTTCAGGATGCGGAACCGGCGCCCCTCGGCGCCCCGAGATCGAGGTGTCCGGGATCGCCGCGAGGCACTCCCGGGTAACATCATCGACCACGTTGAGCACTCGGAAGCGCTGGCCGCCCGTGAACTGGTCATGGACGAAATCCAGCGACCAGCGCGCATTGGGTCGCGCCTCGACCAGGATCGGCCACGTTGAAGGGGACGCTCAGGGAGGCCCGGTCCTTTCTCGGCGAGGCCCCCTGCCCTGCCGTACCTCGTGAAACCCAAAGGGCTGAGCGCCCGGATGCTGCCTCCAGCAAACGCATTTCGCGGGCACGCACACTCTTCGCCGCAGGCAAGCCGGTTCTCGGCACCTTGGCTGCCACCTATCTGCACGGTCGCGGAATCACACGTCTTGGTCCGGCCCTGCGCTATCACCCGGGAGTCTTCCTGTGGCAGGGTGAGGACGACGCCGATCCGCCGCAAAGGGCCCCTGCCCTGCTCGCAAAGATCACCGACAATCGCGGCCAGGTCACCGGATGCGCGCGCACCTACCTCGACCCGTCCACAGGCGGCCTGGCCGAGATCGAAAGTCCGAAACGGATTCTGGGGCAGCTGCACGGACATGCCATCCGTTTCTGGTCTGGCTCGGTCCGCTCCGATCTTATCGTCGGCGAAGGGCTCGAGAATACCCTCTCGGTCGGCACCGCTCTCCCCGAGTTCGATCTCGCCTCCTGTCTCACCGCCACCCATCTCACTCTCTTCATCCCGCCGCCGGGGATCAAGCATATCTGGATCGTGCGGGACAATGACGAAGCTGGACGTAACGCATCAAAGAGACTGCGTAACCAACTGGAATCGCTTGGGATTGCCTGTGTTGATCTCGTGCCAAACATGGGCGATTTCAACGACGATCTGCGGGCTTTCGGCAAGGATGCGCTGCGCCGGTCCCTTCTAGGGGCCATGAAAGCACAAGGTCTGGAGATCGAGGACGGGTGAGCGCAACCTCCCCGGGGATGTCCGACAGGGCAAAGGTTCCGCCGGTTCGATCTGATCCCGTTTGGATAAGGGGAGCGATGGACCAGCGGGTCGGGGCTGAGTGCCCCTCGCCCGGGCAGCAATGCGCCCCGCACCAGAAAATTCCCCTGTCCCTTCGGGCCATTCCTCGCGGGACCAATTTTCCGGCCCGCGGCGCATTCTCCGCTGCGCTCCGATCCTGACGGATGCGGCCCGGTCGCCGCCGGTCCTGGTATCGCCCCATCCAAATCGGGTCAGATCAAACAGAGGAACCAGACAATGCCCCATCAGACAGACATCCAAGAGGAAACTGGCGTGACCTCCGCCATCCTCGATCATCTCGCACTTCACGGCGCAACGCCCGGGCCCGGCGAGACCGATCACCGCCCCCTGCCCCAGCCCGACGAGGTCGAACTCGCCATGGCGACGCTTTTCGACACCACCATCGCCCTCCTCACCGGCAGCCAGTTGGAAGACAATCTCGAAGAGATGCTCTGGTCCCTCACCTCGATCTTCCATCGCCGGCTTGCCCATATCCAGAAGCTTCTCGACGACAACGAATTCGAGGTCCGGGAAAGTCTGGCAATCCAGGACGGCTCCGAGGTCGCCTCGGTCGAGCTCGAGCGCCTCCAGATGATCGGACTCAAGCTCTGGGACCATCGCGACGCTTTCGAGCAGATGCGCGATCTGGCCGTGGACCACTTCTCGGCCGCCACCGGGTCTCCCTGGCTGCCCCGCACTGGGTCCAAGGTCTCGCATCGCGGTCTCACCTCCGCCGTGGTGGACAGTCGGGCCTATCTCTCGGCCAAGCGCTGAAAGGAGACCGAGGTGCACTGCCCCGAAGGCACGCGGATCGCCTTCTCGGGCGGGGACTATCAGGCTTACGATCTGATCTGGTCCGTCCTCGATGCCACCCACGCAAAATACCCCGACATGGTGCTCCTGCACGGCGGCACACCCAAAGGAGCCGAGATGATCGCGGCCCGCTGGGCAGATACCCGGGGTGTTTCCCAGGTGGTCTTCAAGCCCGACTGGAAGAGCCACGGCAAGGCGGCTCCCTTCAAGCGCAACGACAAGATGCTCGAGACCATGCCTCAGGGCCTGATCGCCACCCCCGGTTCGGGCATCACCGAGAACATCGTCGACAAGGCCCGCAAGCTCGGAATCCGCATCAAGAGGATCGGGGCTTAGGCCCCGGTTCACGCGCCGCGCAATAGATCCTGCACGACAGAAGGCTTCTTTGCGATCAGCGCCAACAGAACCTGTGCAGGTCCTGTCGGTTGCCTACGCCCGTGTTCCCAGTTCAGCAGCGTGCCTTTCGCGACGCCAATGCTCTTGGCAAATTCCGCCTGGGACAGGCCCGTCCGTCGCCGGACTTCGGCGACATCGACTTCCGCGACGGAAACTTCATGGACCTTCGCGCCGGCCAAGTCGCCATCTGCGAAGGCCAGCGCCTCCTCCAGCCCCTTGGTGATGGATTCGAATGCACTCATGTTGCGTCTCCATATTTCGCGACAAGCGCCTTGCTCATCTCTACTGCCGCGGCCTGTTCGGTCTTTGACAGGTTGGCTTTCTCATTCTTGGCGAAGACCGTGATCAGGAAAATCGGCATACGGGTCCCGCCAAAGACATACACCGTCCTGAAGCCGCCGCTCTTTCCGCCTCCCTCTCTCGGGATGCGGACCTTCCGAAGTCCGCCGCCAAGAGAGACGCCAGCTTCCGGATTAGCGGCGATGAAGTCGATCGCGGCCTCTCGCTCCTGGTCTGACATGATTGCCTTGGCGCGCCTCTGGAATTCGGGCAGTTCGACCACTGTATGCAATCGTGTCATCTCTTGTCCCATATAGGTTTCGGCGGTGTATGTGTCAATGACGTATAGCATGAGCACTGGAAGGGCAAGTCGGCGACGCTTGCCGGAGCTAGAGACTATGTCCCGTCTGTTGGTAGCGGCGGCCCTTGGTCAAATGTCCTGTCCCATATTCTGACCGAACCAACCAGCCGGGCTGTCTATTAGGGCTATTGGATGGTTGCGGTGTCTCGTGGCGATCCGGCCTTTCGTTCCACGCCCTGTTTGCCTCGAGCACTCCTCCGCATCGTGGGCGCTTCAGCGAAGACTATTGGCACGTTAGTGATCCTGGGGATGCGACATTGAGGTCTGGACTATGTCTCATCTTCGGTGAGTTAGAAAGGAGCCAATACCCTCATGGCATCTCCCTCGGCTGTTCACCCAGTTTCCTTCGCTGCCACTGCACTTCTCCCGATGTCTGAGTTGCATGACATGCTCGTCGCAGCTGTCGTCCCGTCCACAAAGGTTGTCGCCGATCTTTTTCCCCTGTCCCTGCGGGTCATTCCGCGCGGAGCAAAAAGACCGGCGCCTGCCCCTCTCCGCTGCGCTCCGCCTGCGGTGTGGCCGGGCCTTGGCCAGCTGCAAGGTGACCATCATTGCAACGCAAACAAGGAGAAGAGCAATGACCACGAACTGCATCAAATTCACCAGCGCCGACATCGAAACCGCCAAGGGCGTCGGGTCCATCTCGACCCTGACCTTCGACCTCGACATCACGGTCGAACCCGTCGCGAGCACGAACCCGATGGCCCCCACGCACCGCGTCCTCGGCCGCTCCCCGCGCGGCAAGCTGGTCGAGTGCGGCGGCATCTGGAAGAAGCAGAACAAGGAGACCGGCGCCGACTACTACACGTTGACCATCCGCGACCACGGCTTCAACGCCAATCTCGGCAAGGCCGCCAACCAGGACGATCTCTCCCTGCAGGCCGTCATCCCCTGGGGTCCGAAAGACACCGCGTGACGCATAGAATCGGCTGGGGCAACCCAGCCGATTCCCGCTGTTTCCCTTCGCGCTGACACGCATTCCCCGCATTTTGGAGTCAGTGGTTGGTGTGCTTGGTGGAGGCAAGTTATCACTGCATTGGCGCAAGGTGACGATGACGCACGCCGGTTCGGAGGAGACGGGTTCGTGGTTCCCCTAGCGTTCTGAGGCTTCGAGCGTCTTTCATTTTGACAGCCGTGCAGCGTGGCAAAATAAAATAATAACAAATAGTTAGGGTGTAACTGGCGTGAGGTTGAAGTTGACTGCACATCCGAGCTAGTGACAGTTTCCCCTAGATATTGGGTAGCTACATTCTTCGATCGCTACACTTTGTCCATACATCTAGGCAAGCTGGTGGATTGGGTAAGATCTAGCTGCCGGGTGAAAATCGTTGTTAAGACTCGTTTTTCCGTGTAGATGACACTTTAACGAGCGAAATCGCTGAAAAAGCGATATTTAGAGGGCAGGCTGATGCGAGAACGGTCTTTTGCGGCTGATACGAAGGATCAACCCTTCGACGAGATCATCCTACAGCAAGGAGAGTTGATTTCCGACCGCCTCAATATGTTGCGGCAGGAACAGTATCCTCCGGACGCCCAAAAAGGTCTACGTCAGTTTTCATTGGCTGAGGTTGCCTACTATCTCGGCGTGACGCAGTCGACCATTAAGAAGCTTCATCTCGAAGGCAAAGGTCCTGAACCTGAAACATCGTCGTCCGGGAGGCGCAGCTACTCGGCCGAGCAGATGCTGGAACTGAGAGCTTATCTCGATAAGCATGGCCGCCCCGGAAAACGCCGTTATGTCCCCTATCGGCAACCTGGCGAAGAACTGCACGTTGTGTCTGTCGTGAACTTCAAGGGGGGTTCCGGAAAGACCACTACCGCCGCCCACCTCGCGCAGCACTTGGCGTTAAAAGGGCATCGAGTTCTTGCGATCGACTTGGACCCTCAAGCCTCGCTCACAGCTTTGCACGGCATTCAGCCTGAACTCGACGACGTGCCTTCGCTCTACGAGACACTTCGGTATGATGACGAGCGCAAGCCGATCTCAGAGGTGATCCGGCCAACAAACTTTCCCAACCTAGATATTGTTCCGGCAAGTCTCGAGCTTCAAGAGTACGAATACGATACCCCAGTTGCTTTGACGAGCAGCGATCCCCATGAGGGCCGTACCTTCTTCACTCGCATATCAAAGGCGCTTAGCGAGGTTGATGATCGCTATGACGTGGTTGTGATCGATTGCCCTCCTCAGCTGGGCTACCTCACGCTCACTGCTCTCACGGCTTCTTCCTCGGTCATTGTGACGGTCCATCCTCAGATGCTGGACGTCATGTCGATGAGCCAGTTTCTCCTGATGCTGGGGGGGATCATGAAGACGATCCGTGACGCTGGAGCGAACATGCGCCTGAAGTGGTTCCGTTACCTCGTAACGAGATTCGAACCAACGGACGGTCCCCAAAAGCAGATGGTTGGGTTCCTCCAGGCGATGTTCCCAAATCAGATGTTGTCGGCTCCTGTGCTTAAGTCTACGGCGATCTCCGACGCTGGGATCACCAAGCAGACGCTTTACGAAGTTGAACGGTCTCAGTTCGTGCGGACTACTTACGACCGCGCCGTGACGTCTTTGAATGATGTGAACGACGAAATCGCTGAACTGATCCACAAGGCTTGGGGGCGAGAATGAATGTGGTTTTGACAGCCGTGCAGAGAGCCAGTTTTGACAGCCGTGCAACTGTCGAAATGCGCGCTGCGTGTCGGTTGGATTCGGACGAAAGGGAGATGGCCTGATGGCTCGCAAAGACCTCCTGAAGAGCGTCATGGCCGGCTCGCCGGAGCAGTCGAAGGATTCCGGTCGCTCTGGATACGCAATGCGCGGGGCTTCGAAATCGATGAAGGTTTCGATTGATAGCCTTGCGGAGAACTCGAAGCGTCTCCTTGAAGGGGAAACCATTGTCGAGATCGATCCGCAATTGATCGATGTGTCATTCGTTTCGGATCGGCTTAGTGATGACGATGTTGCTTTCGATGAACTGAAAGCATCGATCGCAGCGGGTCGCCAGGACACGCCGGTGTTGCTTAGACCGCATCCGGAAGCGGATGGCCGCTATATGATCGTCTTCGGGCATCGCCGTGTGCGAGTTGCATCGGCGCTCGGCCGTAAGGTTCGCGCAGTTGTAAAACCAATGGACGATGTGGCTCACATTCTTGCTCAAGGGCAGGAAAACACTGCGCGCGCAGATCTCTCTTTTATTGAGAAGGCCCTATTTGCGAAGAGCCTCTTGGATATGGGGCAAGCAAAGGACGTGATCCAGTCCGCCCTTACCATCGATGGGACTTTACTTTCACGGATGCTGTCAGTGGCGCAGAACGTCCCTCGGCACGTCATCGAACAGATTGGGCCGGCCAAGCAGATTGGACGTGATCGCTGGGAAGACTTCAAAAAGTTGGCTTCGGAACCATCGAATGACAAGCTCCTCAAGGGAGCTTTGGAGTTCGACGGGTTTCAAAACCTCGACAGTGATGCTCGCTTTGAGTTCTTGCACAGCAAGCTGGCAGAAGCGGGCAGGGCGCCGAAGCGCCGAAAAACGCGTGCTACGCCCAAGAAGCGAACCTGGACTGCCGGTAAAGGCCGCATCAAGGGAGTCATCGGTCGTTCCGGAAAGGCATTCAGCATTTCGCTTACGGCACAAGATTCAACCGAGTTCGGGGACTTTCTCTCGGGTCGGCTTGATCAGCTGTACAGCGAATTCCTCGCGACGAAAGAGGAGCAGTCAGAACAATGATCTAGGCAAAAGAAAAGCCCCCAAGCAGCGTGGCCTGAGAGCTAATCTGAAAAGTTTGGTCGCTTAGAAGATATCTCTCCCGCGAATCACTGTCAACAAGAACGCCACCGCGGCGAACGGCTTTCTTTTGCCTCCACATAACTGGAGGTAAGAAACAGGCATGAAACATACAGGTTGGCGCAAGCCGACACCGGGTCTTGGCATTGCAGAGCAGCTTGCCCAAGCCGGTGAACAGGTAGCTGTACCCAAAACGCGGGCCTTTGTGGCCGTGAAGCGGGTCGGTGCATATATTGGCCTCAAGGCCGGAGACATGATGCTCCTCGATACGCTCGGGGCCTTTACGCAGGCCCAGGACTGGGAGGAGGGGCAGCGCCCGATCGTCTGGGCATCGAATGCCTATCTGATGGAGCAGACGGGGTTTTCGCTCTCTGCACTAAAGCGGCATGCACGGCGACTGGCCGAGATCGGCGTGATTTCCTTCCAGGACAGCCCGAACGGCAAGCGATGGGGCCGTAGGGACGCCGAAGGGCGCATTGTCGAGGCCTACGGCTTCGATCTGTCGCCGCTGTCGGCGCGTGTCGAGGACTTCGAGGAGCTCCATGCCGATTTGCAGGCCGAGCGCGAGCTCTGTCAGCGCCTGAAGCGCCAGATCACCGTGGCACGCCGTATGATCCGCGCTCGGATCGAGGCGGCCGTCAGCAGCGCGCTACGCGGCCCCTGGGCGCAATTCACGGGTCTCTTCGAGGAGCTTCTGAACCGGCTTCCGCGCCGCCATGAAGCCTCCGAGCAACTTGCGCGACTCCTGATGTGTTTCAAGGAGCTTCAGGAGCGTGTCGAGGCGGCGTATCTCAAGGCAACTGAGGTCGCTCAGAATGTGGAAAACACGCCTGAAACTAGGGAACAAGTTTCTGATAAGACCCAAGAAATGAACCCCAGGGAGGTCATTTCTGACCCTCATATACTAATTACAAACCAACTTAATCCTGTAACTCGTAATTCCTCAGAAAATGAGGAAGTCGCGGCCGTGGTGCCCAATGCTCAGCCCGAAGATCAGGTTGATAGGGAGCTGGAAGAGTGGGTAGCCGAAGTGCGCAAGAAGCGCCCGGCGCTGGATCTGCCCACTGTGATGCAGGCTTGTCCCGAATTCGCGTCCTGGGCGCGAAATATGGGCGGGTTCCTGAAGGATTGGGGTGATCTGCACCGGGTTGCCGGGCAGCTCAGGCCGATGATCGGGGTGTCCGAGCATGCGTGGAACGTGGCGCAAGACCGGCTGGGCAAACAGGTGGCGACAGCGGCGCTGGCGCTTGTCTTCGAGAAGCATTGCGCCGGCGAAGTTTCCTCGCCGGGCGGCTATCTGCGCGGGATGGTCGAAAAGGCCGGGGCAGGGGAGCTGCACCTTGAGCGCAGCTTCTATGGCAGGCTCAGCGGGCAGGCGGCGTGATGGGGCAGGGGCTCAGAGGCCGGCAGCCTTGGTCAGGTTCACGCGGAACCGGTCGCGTCGGCGTTGGTAGCGACGAGTCATCTCTGCCGAGGCATGCCCCAGCTGCTTCTGGACGTAGCGTTCGTCGACCTCCGCTGAACTGGCGAGGCCGGCACGCAACGAGTGACCTGAGAACAGTGCCAGGCGCTCTTTCTCGGGCAACTCGGATCGGATACCGGCATCCAGAACCGTGCGCTTGATCAGCCGCGCGACATGTTTGTCGTTCAGGCGCGTTTCAGATGCGCGTTTACCATCGCGCGAGGTGCCGACGAAGACTGGACCGAAGTCGAGCTTCGCAAAATGCAGCCATTGCTCGAGCGCATGCACGGGGCAGGTCTGATCCTTGGAACCGCGGCCAATCTCGACTTCGCGCCAACCGGTCTTGGCATTCAGCGTCAGAAGGGCGCCTTTCTCGAAGATCTCGATCCAGCCGCCGGAGTCCGGTGTGTCGTCCTTATGTACGTCCAGGCTGACGATCTCCGAGCGGCGCAGGCCTCCGGCGTATCCCAGCAGCAGGATTGCCCGATCCCGCAGCCCGCGCAGGTCGTAGGGTAGGGTGGCGACCATCGCGAGGATGTCTTCCGCCAGGATAGCTTCCTTCTGAACCGGCGGTCGCGCATGTTTGCGCTTGATCCCGGCCAGCACCGTTGCGATGTGGCGGTTCTTTCGGTCGAGGGAAAAGCCTCGCTGCGCGTAGTTCCAGGCGAGGCCCGACAGGCGACGGTCGATCGTACTGACCGATAGGGGTCGGGACGCCGACTGCGAGGGGGAGGGGCCCGACCCGGACGCCAGGTCCGCGAGATAAAGCCCGATCATCTCTGGTGATGGAGGCAGCAGGTCCGTTCCTTTCAGCCTGCACCAGCGCGCGAAGTGCTTCCAGTCGGCGGCATAGGCCTTGTTGGTGTTCTCAGCGGTCGAGGCCTTGGCATAGTCGCGCGCTGTGTCGATCAGCCGATCGAGTGTGCCGGACCCGGCGACATGAGAGGGCAGGGCGATCCCATCGCTTTCCTCTTGATCTCTCCTGTCGAGGGGAACATCATTTGTCGCATCAGGGGGCGCTGACGTCGATTTCTCGGTCTCTGAGGGCATCTTTCCACTGAATCCGGCGGTGAAATTGAACTGTCGTTGATCATGCCCCATAGCGTGGTGTAACTCGCGGCTGGCCGGGCGCTTTCGACGGCCGAGCTGATCAGTCCGTCTGCGTTGCAGGCAGGCTGATGATGGGATCATCGCAGACCGGTGCCAAGGTTTCCAGCGTCATGTATCGCGCACGCTGCACAGTCCATTCTTCGGTCTGCTCCATGAGGATGGCGCCGACGAGGCGTCGTATGGCAGCCTCATTTGGAAAGATCCCGACGACGTCTGTCCTGCGCTTGATCTCGCCGTTCAAACGTTCAATCGGATTCGTCGAATGCAACTTCGTCCGATGCTGTTGGGGAAAGGTCATGTAGGCGAGCACGTCTTCCTCGGCATCATCCATCAGCCCAGAGAGCCTGGGC
>NZ_LWGH01000312.1:0-6800 GCF_001635395.1 Sulfitobacter sp. HI0129
GAACGCGGTCATAGTTGATCGCAACCGGTACGAAAACGACGTCACGGGCATTGGCCCTGTCGAACCCTTCGACCACGTAGGCGAGCAATCCCATCTTCGGCGGCTGCAATCGCCCGTCGAGGCTGAGCCCCCCTTCGGGGTAGATCGCCTGCGTCACGCCGCCCGCGATGGCCAGTTGCACATAGCGCGCCAGCACTTTCCGGTAGAGCGCGCCCCGGGACCGGCGGCGGATGAAATAGGCCCCCATGGACTTGATGAGCCTGCTCAACGGCCAGACCCGCGCCCATTCGCCCACAGCATAGGACAGGGCCGAGGACCGCGCGGCCAGATAGGTCACCAGCACATAGTCCATGTTGCTGCGGTGGTTCATGATGAAAACGACCGTCGCATCGCGCGGGATATTGGCGAGCGTGGCATCGTTGCTGTCCGCCGTTTCGATCCGGTAGACCGAATTCGCCAGAAGCTTCGCCACGCGGATGCCGAAACTGAAATAGGCAAAGGCGGAAAAGCTCGGGACGATTTCGCGCGCGTAGTCCTTCGCCTTCTCGAAGGCGACGTTTTCCGGCACGCCGTTTTGCTCGGCATAGGCCACGATTTCACGCGTCACTTCCGGATCGTAGATCAGCCGCTGGATCATGTCGTGCCGCCGGGCGAGCTTGAAAGGCTCGATGGGGCGGGTGAGGCGGGTGTTGAGCTGTGCAACCGCCTTCTCCAGCCGCCTGCGGAAAAACCAGCGGACCGAGGGAAACAGAAGATGGCTGGCTGCCGTCACCGCGGCAAAGAGCATGATCAGGATAAAGAGCCAGAGCGGCAGGGTGATGGTCTGTGTCATGGCGCGAGACTGACAGGGAATCGCCCCTGCATCCAGTTTTAACGGCTTCGTGAAGGAGTTTACGGAACGTAGAGTGGCTGCGCCGGATTGGGCCGGTGTAGTTAATGTAACAAGGACATATAGTATGCAAACCTATTCGAAGACGTTTCTTTCCGCTGCCCTTGGTCTTGGCATCGCCACCGGCGCCCTCGCACAGACAGCCGCCGAACGGCTTGTCCTGCCCGCCCCTGCTGACCGTGATGGCGAAACGGTTTCCGTGAACGGTACGGACATCTTCTATTCCAGCTCCGGCGAAGGTGATGCCATCGTGCTCTTGCACGGCTATCCACTTTCAGGCGCGCTATTTGAACGTGTACGCGACAAGCTCGATGACAATCACCGGGTGATCACGATCGATCATCGCGGTTACGGCAATTCCACCACCCCCGAACCGGTGGACGGCATCGGCCCCTATGCCGAAGACGCGCTGGCCGTACTGAAGGAGTTGGGAGTCGAGAAAGCCGTGATCGGCGGCATGTCCATGGGTGGGCCAATCGTATTCGAGATGTACCGTCAGAACCCGGATGTCTTTTCCGGCGCGATTCTGATCGATACGAACCACAATCCCGCCAATGCGATTGAAAAGGGCATCTGGAACGGCACGCTGGAAACGCTGAAGGGCGAAGATGGCGGCGTCGACAAGATCATTCCCTTCCTCATGCCCAACATGCTGACGGGCGAAACCCGTCTGGTAGAGGCACCCGCGCAGGTCGACTATCTGACCGAAGCGATGAAGCAGGCGTCTCTTGACGGAGCCATCGGTGGTGCCGTGGCGCTGCGGGACCGCCCCGACAGCACAGAAACAGTGAAGAGCATGGATATCCCCGTGCTCGTTCTGGTTGGCCGTGAAGATACGCTTTATCCCGTGGCGATTTCACAGGCGATGGCTGATGCCGCACCCCAAGGTGAAATCGCGGTGATCGAAGGCGCGGCCCATGCCGCCGTGTTCGAAGCGCCCGAGGAAAGCGCCGCTGCCATCATGAACTGGATGTCCAAGATGTAAGCAAGCGCCAAGCGCTTTTTGCATCGCCCGAAGGCGCGCAGCATAGGTTGCGCGCCTTCATTTTTTGCCGCAACGCAGCGAATTGACCCGCCATAAAGTTTCCCGTATCAAGCGACTGACGCAATATTGTTGCTAACGCAGATACGAGGTTCGAGATGTCCCAACCGCAAAAAGACCGCCCCTGGCTGATCCGCACCTATGCCGGACACTCCACGGCGGAAGCGTCCAACGCGCTTTATCGCACGAACCTCGAAAAGGGGCAGACGGGCCTTTCAGTGGCCTTCGATCTGCCGACCCAGACGGGATACGACAGCGATCACGTCCTTTCCCGGGGCGAGGTGGGCAAGGTCGGGGTTCCGGTCTGCCATCTGGGGGACATGCGCACCCTTTTTCAGGACATCCCGCTGGAAAAGATGAACACCTCCATGACGATCAATGCCACGGCTCCATGGCTGCTCGCCCTCTATATCGCGGTGGCAGAGGAACAGGGCGCCGATGTCTCGGCGCTTCAAGGCACCGTTCAGAACGATCTGATCAAGGAATACCTCAGCCGGGGGACCTATATCTGCCCGCCCGCCCCGTCCCTGAAGATGATCGCCGATGTAGCGGAATACTGTTATCGCGAAGTTCCGAAATGGAACCCGATGAACGTGTGTTCCTATCACCTGCAGGAAGCCGGCGCGACGCCGGAACAGGAATTGTCCTTTGCACTTGCCACGGCCACGGCGGTTCTGGATGCATTGCGCCCCCGCGTTCCCGAAGAGGACTTTCCCGCATTGGTTGGGCGGATCTCATTTTTCGTGAATGCCGGTATCCGATTTGTGACCGAAATGTGCAAAATGCGCGCATTCGTGGATCTTTGGGATGAGATTTGCAGGGATCGCTACGGCGTGGAAGATGCAAAATATCGCAGATTCCGATATGGGGTTCAGGTGAATTCGCTCGGCCTTACCGAACAGCAGCCGGAAAACAATGTTTACCGAATTCTGATCGAAATGCTGGCCGTCACACTTTCCAAAAAGGCGCGCGCCCGTGCCGTCCAATTGCCGGCCTGGAACGAAGCGCTTGGCCTGCCGCGCCCCTGGGACCAGCAATGGTCCATGCGGATGCAACAGATCCTCGCCTATGAAACCGATCTTCTGGAATTCGACGACCTGTTTGACGAAAACCCGGCAGTAGACGCCAAAGTGGCCGAATTGAAAGAGGCCGCCCGTGCGGAGCTTGCACATCTCGATGGGCTTGGCGGCGCGATTTCCGGCATCGAGTACATGAAGGGCCGTCTTGTCGAAAGCAATTCGGAGCGCCTTGGCCGGATCGAGGCGGGCGAGACCGTCGTCGTCGGTGTGAACAAGTGGCAGGCGGGTGAGCCTTCCCCCCTGATGACGGGGGATGGTGGCATCATGGTCGTTGATCCGGCAGTCGAGGCGCAACAGATCGCCCGGCTTGAAGAATGGCGCTCCGAGCGAGACGCCGAAGCGGTCGAGAAAGCGCTGGCCGATCTGCGTGCCGCCGCCGCCGAGGGGCGCAACATCATGCCCCCTTCCATTGCCGCTGCGAGGGCGGGTGTTACCACAGGCGAATGGGCTGCGGAAATGCGCAGCGCCCACGGGGAGTATCGCGGCCCCACCGGTGTCGCGACCGGGCGGTCCAACAAAACCGAAGGACTGGACGATCTGCGCGAGGCAGTTGACACGGTCAGCGCGAAACTGGGTCGCCGCCTGAAGTTTTTGGTCGGCAAGCCCGGGCTCGACGGTCATTCCAACGGGGCCGAACAGATTGCCGTTCGCGCTCGCGATTGCGGGATGGACATTACCTATGAGGGTATTCGCCTCACACCAGAAGAAATCGTTAACGCGGCATTGAAAGACGAGGCCCATGTGGTCGGGCTTTCCATTCTTTCAGGATCGCATATTCCGCTCATCGAGGATTTGATGGAACGGATGAGGAATGCCGGGCTGGGCCATGTCGCGGTAATCGTGGGGGGAATCATTCCCGAAGAAGATGCAGCTCGCCTGCGCGCTATGGGGGTTGCACGGGTCTATACGCCGAAAGATTTCGAATTGAACGTAATCATGAAAGACATTGTTGCCCTTGCGGATCCCGCTGCAGTTGCAGCCGAATAGCACAATGACACAAATAGGTCTTTGCGAATGGAAAGGAACTGCTGTATTTCGAAATAGCATTAAACAGGAAGGGACCCTAATGGCTGTCGACTTAAGCAGCATGTCGCGTAATCAGTTGGAAAAACTGCGAGACGATGTGGATAACGCTATTGAAAAGGCGAAAGAGAAAGATCGTGCCGATGCGAAATCGGCGGCCGAAAAGGCTGCTGCGCAGTTCGGTTTTTCGCTCGACGACCTGACAGGTGGCAGCGGGGGCATGCGCCGGGGCGGCAAGAAATCCGCACCGAAAACCGTTTCCCCGCCCAAATACGCCAATCCCGCCGACCCCAGCGAAACATGGACCGGAAAGGGGCGGCAGCCGAAATGGTATCGTCAGGCCATGGATGACGGGATGAAACCCGAACAGCTCGAAATCAGAAAAGACACCTGATTGATCGGCTCAACGGCGGACCGGGGGAAAGCGGCCCGCCGTTTTGAAATCAGGCGCAGCCATCGTCCTTCAGCGGATCGTGGCCCCAATTCTTCAACGAATATTCCCAGTCGCTTTGTTCAGGGTCCTTCGGCACCTGCGCACAGTGACGCGCGATGTATCCCACGACTTTAGCCATGTGATCCCAGTCGTTATCCGACAAATCGTCCTTGTTGGTGTTCTTGATCTCGACGATGCGCCGACCGGATTTATGCCCGGTACTTTCGCCACCGTCTGAATCCCCTACCGATTTGCTTTCTTCGGTCTCCAGCCAATCTTCCAACTCGGCGGGGGCCATGTTGACCCGTTCTTGCCATTCGTCCCAGATCTCGTCGCGGGATTTATCGCTCATGTCCGTCTCCTGCATTTACCTGGGAAAACGGGTGGAACCGGGGGTTGTTCCCGTCTTGCCGTCTGCGGTACCTGCGGGCAATCTGGCGGCTTGCAGCAGGAGGACGACGAATGACCGTGCATATCGGGGCGCAAAAGGGCGAGATCGCCGAAACCGTATTGATGCCCGGCGATCCCTATCGCGCCCGCTGGGCCGCAGAAACGTTTCTGACCGCTCCCAAGCTGGTTAACGAAGTCCGTGGCATGTTGGGCTATACCGGAACGTGGAGGGGCAACCGCGTCACCATCCAGGGCTCCGGGATGGGGATGCCTTCGCTATCGATCTACGCGAACGAATTGATGCGCGAATACGGGGCCAAAACGCTGATCCGCATAGGCTCCTGCGGGGGCATGCAGCCGCAGGTGAACATCCGCGACGTGATCATCGCCATGACGGCGAGCACGCTCACCTCCCCCTCGGCGGGTTTTTTCCGCGAACTCAATTTTGCCCCCTGCGCCGACTGGCCCCTGCTGAAAGCGGCGGTGGCAGCCGCTGAACGCCGCGGCACGCCCACCCATGTGGGGGGCATCTATTCGTCTGACGTCTTCTATGCGGAGCGTTCCGACCTTGATGAGCAGATGGTCCGCCACGGGATACTCGGCGTCGAAATGGAAGCTGCAGAGCTTTATACATTGGCGGCACGGCATGGTTGCCGCGCGCTGGCAGTCCTGACCGTTTCCGACCATCTGCAAACCGGTGAGGCGCTGCCCTCCGATCAGCGGGAAAAGAGCTTTGGCGATATGGTCGAAATCGCGCTGGAGGCTGCGTTTCCTCAGGGCTGACAACGCGGATCAGGTGCCGTGGGTGCGGTCGTAGGTGGTGGGGGGCGGCGGCGTCCATCCATCCGGCGCACCATCCGCAGGTCTGAGGATTTCGACTCGCAGGGGATAGCACGCGGCCACATCCGATGAATGTTCGGCCGAACAATCCCCCCCGGGGCAGGTGCTGAGCGCGCCCAGCAGGTCCTGCTCGGCGAAAAACTCGATGTAATCGCCCGGGCGCACCGGGCTTGCCTTCATGAAATACTGGCCCGTATCGCGGGTGAAGCCCGTACACATGAAAACGTTCAGCACATCGTGCACATGGGCTTCGGCCTCTTGCGCGGTCTGACCTAGATGCCCGGCGAGCGCGCGGGTCAGATTTGAATGGCAACAGTGGTGATACTGCCCGCCCGAAAGCAAGGCATGGGTATAAGGATCGCAGCGCGTGCCGATCACGTCATGCACGCCCCCGCCAAAGGCATCCATTCCGTACCAGTCCAACGTGTCATGGGTAATGGTCGCCAGTGGGCGCATATGCGGAAAACTGGACCAGAGCCTGTCGCCGGTGCTGACATGCGTCCCATGAAGCGCGCGGGTCTTGCCCGAATAGAATCGTTCGGACAGATCATCTGCGTTCCACAGGTTCAGATCCCCCACCTGCGGCCCTTCGATGGAATGAATGCGAAAGAAATGCCCGGCGGGCACGCGAAAGGTCCGGGCATCGCGCGGGGGCACGATGACCTCATCCAACGGCACCAGCGTATCGCGCGCGGCCTCGTAAAGCTGCATGTCCGGTCTGGGCAAGGTCTGGACCGGGTAGCAGATCACGGGGGTGACGGCGCGGCGAGCTTCGGCATCCTCTGGCGGTTTCACGCGTTGTCCCCCGCGATACGGCCCGAAAAGATGCACCCCCCGAGGAAGGTCCCTTCGAGCGCGTTGTACCCGTGATAGCCGCCACCGCCAAAGCCGCATACTTCACCCGCAGCGTAAAGCCCGTCGAAGACTGCCCCGTCGGGGGTGAGCACCCTGCCCTGAATGTCCGTATGCAGCCCGCCCAGCGATTTGCGGGTCAGTATGTTGAGCCGCACCGCAATGAGCGGCCCGTTGGCCGGATCGAGAATCGCATGGGGTTTGGCGGTGCGGCTCAACATACTGACCCGCAAATCGCTGGGCGGGCTGCAT
>NZ_LWGH01000313.1:0-4698 GCF_001635395.1 Sulfitobacter sp. HI0129
GAAATACTTCGCGGGGGTCCGGGGGTGCGACACCCCCGGTGCGCGGCGGGGCTGTCTCAGTAAAAGCTCTGGGGGTCGACGTCGACGGCCAGCCGCATTTCTCCCTTCATGGGGACCTGCGCGATCCAGCGAGACAGCGCGTCCTGCAGGGGGGCGGACTTTTCGGCCTTTACCAGAAGCCGCACCCGATGTCGCCCGCGCACCCGGGCGATGGGGGCCGGCGCGGGGCCGAAGACCTGCGCCCCGATGGCGCGCAGCGGCGCGTCCCGCCGCGCCAGCGCATTGCCCGCGTCAAAGACCTGCGCCGCGTCCGGCCCGCTGAGGATGATGCCCGCCATCCTGCCGAAGGGCGGCACCCCGGCCTGCTGGCGCGCGGCGGCCTCGGCCTTCCAGAACCCTTCCTCGTCCCCGTCCAGCACCGCGCGGATCACCGGGTGATCGGGCTGATAGGTCTGCAGCAGCGCGGTGCCCGGCGCCTCGGCGCGCCCCGCGCGCCCGGCGACCTGCCGCATCAACTGGAACGTCCGCTCGGCGGCGCGCAGGTCCGACCCCATCAGGCCAAGGTCCGCGTCGATCACACCCACCAGTGTCAGGTTCGGAAAGTTATGCCCCTTGGCCACCAGCTGCGTCCCGATCACGATTTCCGCCGCACCGGCGGCGATCTGCGCGATCTCGGCCTTGAGCGCACGGGCGCTGCCGTACATGTCCGAGCTTAGCGTTGCCACCCGCGCCCCGGGCCAGAGCGCGGTGGCCTCCTCCCCCAGCCGTTCGACCCCCGGCCCCACGGGGGCAAGCTTTCCCGCCACCTCGCACGACGGGCAGGCTTCGGGCATCGGTTTACTTTCACCACATTGGTGGCAGATCAGCCGCGCGAGAAACCGGTGTTCGACCATCCGCGCATCGCAATGATCGCAGCCGATCTGGTGCCCGCAGGCCCGGCAGAGCGTCACCGGCGCATAGCCGCGCCGGTTGATAAACAGCATGGATTGCTCGCCCCTCTCCAGCCGCTCGTCCACCGCGCGGCGCAACGGGTCGGAAATCCATCGGTTCGCGGGCAGGCCTTCGCCGCGCATGTCCACCGCTTCCATCCGGGGCAGCACCGCTGCACCGAACCGGGATGTCAGTTCCAGCCTGCGGTATTTGCCGGTCTCGGCGTTGGTCCAGGATTCGAGGCTGGGCGTGGCGGAGGCGAGCACCACCTGCGCCCCGCAGATCGACGCGCGCAGCACCGCCATGTCCCGCGCGTTGTAAAGCACCCCGTCTTCCTGCTTGTAGGATGTGTCATGTTCCTCATCGACGACGATAAGACCCAGATCGCGGAACGGCAGGAACAGCGCCGAACGCGCGCCAATCACAAGCTGCGCCTGACCCTGCCCGACCATGCGCCAGATCCGGCGGCGTTCCGTCATCGTGGCGCCCGAATGCCATTCGGCGGGTTTGGCGCCGAAGCGTTCCTCCACCCGGGTGAGGAACTGTTCCGTCAGGGCGATCTCAGGCAGCAGCACCAGCGCCTGCCGCCCCGCGCGCAGGGCCGCGGCCACGGCTTCGAGGTAGACTTCCGTCTTGCCGGAGCCGGTGACGCCGCGCAGCAGCGTGGTGCCATAACGCTGGGTGGCCACGGCCTCGGAAATCGCGCGGGCGGCAGCCTCCTGATCAGGCGACAGGACCTTGCCCGGCAAGGCGGGATCGAGCCGTGCGAAAGGCTGGTCGCGGGGGGAATCCTCTTCGACGACCGCGCCCTGTGCCGCCAGCCCCTTGATGACGCTCGCCGTCACGCCCGCCATCTCCGCCAGTTCGCGCTGGGTGAAGGAGGACGCCTCATGCTCTTCCAGCACAGCCAGCACGCGGCGGCGCGCATCGGTCATCCGGTCGGGGATACTGTCGCCCAGGCGGTAGACCTTGCGCATCGACGGCGGATCCCCCAGCCCCGGTGCCCGGGTGGCCAGCCGCAGCATCGCGGGCATGGGGGTGAGCGTATAGGCGGCGACGCGGGTGAGAAACTCGCGCATCTCTTCGCGCATGGGGGCCGCGTCAAGCACCCGGTAGACATGGCGCAGCTTGTCCGGATCGTAATCGCCCGCAGCCGGGCCCCATACCACGCCCAGCACCCGGCGCGGCCCCAGCGGCACCTCGACGAAGGCACCGGAATGGCAGCCGCCTTCAGGCGCGCGGTAATCCAGCGTGCGGCCAAGCGGCTGCGTTGTCAGCACCGCAACAGCGTGCCCCGCCGGAAAGAAAGTATCGTGGGTGTCCAAGGGCTCTGCCGGTCGTGTTACGGTGGTTCGGGGATTTCAGGGTTTCAGCATCGCAGATCATGCGATAAAGCCAAGGCAACGGATATAGACCCTCCTGATCCCGATCCAACCCTGCCAATACAACCCTGAAGGACAGCCCGATGAAATTCTTCGTGGACACCGCCGAAATAGACGCCATCGCCGAACTCAACGATCTGGGCATGGTGGACGGCGTCACCACCAACCCCTCGCTCATCCTGAAATCGGGGCGCGATATCCTCGAAGTCACCAAGGAGATCTGCGACCTCGTGGACGGCCCCGTCTCTGCCGAGGTGGTCGCGCTCGAATCGGACGCGATGATCGCAGAGGGGCGCAAGCTGGCCGAAATCGCCGACAACATCACCATCAAGCTGCCGCTGACGTGGGACGGGCTGAAAGCCTGCAAGGTGCTGTCGGGCGACGGTCACATGGTCAATGTCACGCTTTGTTTCTCGGCCAATCAGGCCCTGCTGGCGGCGAAGGCCGGTGCCACGTTCATCTCGCCCTTCATCGGGCGGCTGGACGACATCAACCTCGACGGCATGGATCTCATTCAGGACATCCGCACGATCTATGACAACTACGGGTTCGAAACACAGATCCTCGCCGCCTCCATCCGTTCGGTCAACCACGTGCTCGACGCCGCGCGCATCGGCGCGGACGTGATGACCGCGCCGCCCGACGTCATCAAGAAGCTGGCCGCCCATCCCCTGACGGACAAGGGGCTGGAGCAGTTCATGAAGGACTGGGAAAAGACGGGCCAGAAGATCATCTGACCCCGCGGGGGGCACCGTCCTCCGCCGCCCGCAGCACAGCAGCCCGGCCCGCACCGAGGCCGGGGGCGCCCCCCTGCACCGCCATTCGTCCGCCCCGTCGCGGACCATTGGCCAAGCACATTATCGCAACAACAGGTCGCTTTTTGTCTGCCGTCGCCGCGAGGGGGCAGATTCCACCCGCGCGACGTGCTATAGGCCCCGAAACAAAAAAGAGTCAGTGATGAGCAGCAACTCCAAGATGGACGACAGCCTGCGCGAGGCAATCATTTCGCGTCCCGACGTGATTCTGGATGACAGCGATGTCATGCAGGCGCTCATCGCGGCCAATGAAAAGGCCATGGGCGGCAATATCGTGGACCTGCGCGGCATCGCGATGGAGCGGCTCGAGACGCGGCTGGACCGGCTGGAGGATACGCATCGCAACGTCATCGCCGCCGCCTACGAAAACCTCTCCGGCACCAACCAGATTCACCGCGCCATATTGCGGATGCTCGACCCGGTGGAGTTCGAGACCTTCCTGCGCGATCTGGGCGGCGACGTGGCCGATATCCTGCGTGTGGACGCCGTCAAGCTGGTACTCGAATCGGTCCAGAACGACAGCGACCCCGCCGTGCAGCGGCTGGGCGAGGTTCTGAGCATCGCTGAGCCGGGCTTTATCGACGATTATCTCACCCAAGGCCGGGGCGGGAACGTCCGGCAGGTCACGCTGCGCGGCGTGCAGGACGGGTCGGAGCAGATCTACGGCGAAAAGGCGGACTGGATCCGGTCCGAAGCCTGCCTGAAGCTCGATTTCGGCGCGGGGCGCCTGCCCGGGCTTCTGGTGCTGGGCACGGAAGATCCGCATATGTTCGGCCCGCAGCAGGGTACCGATCTGCTGGTGTTCTTCACCGGCGTCTTCGAGCGGGCCATGCGCCGCTGGTTGTCGTGAAACCGGCGACAGCGCCCACGTTCATTTCCGCCGCGGCACGGGATGCCTTGCAGAACTGGCTCGCCCATGAGCGGGCCCTGAAGGGCGCTTCCGACAACACGATCACCGCCTATCGCGGCGATCTGGTCGATTTTCTGGCCTTCATCACCGGCCACAAGGGGGAGGCACAGGGCCTTGGCGCGCTGGCGCGCCTTGGCATTTCAGACATGCGCAGCTGGATGGCCCACACCCGTGGCGGGGGCGTGGGGCCACGTTCCATGGCGCGCAAGCTTTCGGCAGTGAAGGCATTCTACCGCTGGCTGGCAGAGCGGGAGGGGTTCGAGCCCACGGCCGTGTTGTCCACCCGCGCGCCGAAGTTCACCCGCAAACTGCCCCGCCCGCTCGCGGTGGATGCGGCACATAATCTTGTCGACACCGTCTCGCATCAGGCGCGCCTGCCTTGGGTCGCGGCGCGGGACGTCGCCGTCGTCACCCTGCTGTGGGGATGCGGGCTGCGTATTTCCGAGGCGCTGGGTCTGAAAGGATCGGACGCGCCGCTGCCCCAGACGCTGCGCATCCTTGGCAAGGGGCAGAAGGAACGCAACGTGCCGGTGCTTCCGGCGGCCCGTGCGGCGGTGGACAGCTATCTCGCCATATGCCCGCATCCGCTGGAAAAGGACGCCCCGCTCTTTCGCGGGGTGCGCGGCGGCGCGCTGGGGCCGAGGGCCATCTCGCAGGCCAT
>NZ_LWGH01000314.1:0-10443 GCF_001635395.1 Sulfitobacter sp. HI0129
ATCGCCCTTGGTGAAGCGTTCGACGTTTCGGCGCTTGCCTGCGGGGCTTTCTGTCCCGGTGTACATGACCGGGTTGTGGTGCTGCAGTGCGCGGTTCCAGATGTCATAGACATCGCGGTGCCAGCCTGCCAGCAGCACGCGGGGGCTGTCGCGCAACAGCAGGTCCACATAGGCCGCAACGGAGTCGGCCTTAGCCACGCCTGTTAGCAGGCGCATCTTCATGTCCAGTTCCCGCGCGGCCTGTCCGGCCTTCACAAATGACCCTTCCAAAACGGTCATCGCCAGCATCTTGAACAGGTCTTCGGCGTCCTGTGCTGCCCCCTCGTTCCAGCCCACTTCCCAATCGACCGTGTTCAAGGGTGGCATCTGTGCCGACACCGTTTCATCGAATTCGGTGCGGCGCAGGAAATACCCCTTGTCGCGCAGGTAGGTGCCAAGGGCGTCCGGGTTTTTGACCGTCTTCCCCCAATCGCACCATTCGCGCATGAATTCATCGCGGTCACCCAAAAGGCCCGGTTCGATGAACTGCATCACGTTGAAAATTTCATCGCCGTAGTTGTAGATCGGTGTGGCGGTCAGGCCCATCGACACATCGGCGGTTGAAGACAGCAGGTCTGCAGCGACACCCTTGGCAGTGCCCCTGCCGGTGCGGAGTTCCTGCACTTCATCGTAAATGACCGTGCGGAACAGGCCCGTGTTGATGACATCGGTCCATCCAGCGATGTTCGAATACTTGAAAACATAGGCATCGGCCATCGGCAGGTCGTATGGTTTGGTACCCTTGATGATGTGCGTGCGAAGGTTCGTGAACTCCTCCGCGCGGTCGGCCCATTGCCCGGCAAGGTGAGGCTGCACCACGATGGCGGCTGGCAGTGGTGCGCCGCTGGTCAGTGTGCACAAGGCGGAAATCGTCTTACCAAGGCCAAGGTCATCGCCTAGCAGCAGGTTCGGGTTCTGAATTGTCAGCGCTGCTGCTTGCTGCTGATAGCCATAGGGCTGTCGGCCTTCCATAAATCCCGATACTGTCGCGGGCTTCCAGTCTGGCATCAGGATGCGTTCGCGTTCGGCGGCTTTCGTCGTGATGCGTTCGACACCGGCAGTCAGGTCGGCTTCATGGGTGTGCTTCAGGGGGTAGCGCTGCATGAACCAGTGTAGGTCCGCGCGGTTTTCGTCGGTGTCGGTCAGAACTATTTCCTGCGCGGTCTTCGGCACCTTTGTGAACAGGCGCTTGAAGGCGATTGAGACGTGCGGCTGAAGGTCGGTGATACGCCAGTGCGGCGGGTTTTCCCCAAGGTTCAGGGTTCCATAGGTGATGGTCACAATGCGCTCCTCCCCAATGAGACGAGGAACAGCGGCACCCCGTGAATCTGATCGGGCAGGCCAAGGTATGTGCCAGTGACCAGTATCAATCCGGTCAGCCGGTCGCCTTCGCAGTAGCGTTCCAGCTGGCGATAGATTTGGCGGCGCGGGTATCTAGTTTTCACCTCGATGCCGATGGTGTCGGCCACCATGAAGTCGATGCGGTCTTTCGGCCCCATGCGCACTTCGCGTTCGAAGGCCGTGCCTGTGCTGTTTAGCCATTCTTCCAGCGCGTCCTGCAGCGCCAGTTCGGTTGTCACGGGCATACGCAGTCCGCGCATCTGGTGGGTCAGGGATTGTGGGGTGATGCCGATCATTGCGCGGCCTCCCGCTTGGCCTTGGCCCGCTCGATCCCGTTCATGATCGTGGTGTGGTCCCGGCCACCGAGCAGCCGCCCGATAGCGGGCAACGAAAGGTCGGTCTCCTCCTTCAGTCTCAGCATCACCTCATGGCGATGCCTGCAGGCCCGCTTGGTCCGGTCGCCGCCTCTGAGCATATCCACGGACACACCGGCCTCTCTGGCGTAGCTGTAGATGATCTGCATGGGGCGGTCCGCCCGGCTTGGCGCGGCACCGGCCTGCCCCCGGCAGTAAGCGTCGGTGGCGATCTGGTCCAGTTTTGCCAGTTCCTCCCGGGCGTGGCGTACCTTCATCTGCTCCCATGTTTCGGAGGGGGTCATGCTGCTATTCCTCTCTCTTTCAGTTTTTCGGGGGTGACGAGGCCGCGTTCCACAAGAGCGCGGGCGGTGGTGGCCTTGATTGAACCTTCGGCCATGAAGGCATTGCTGTTAATCCGGTCTGCCCAGTATTTCAGGGTGTCGCCTTCGGATACGTGGGACTTCGCCGAGAACCCCTCGTCAGTCCATCGGCGCTCAATCAGGAAAGTTGCTGGGGAAATATTGGCGGAACTTGGGTGGCTGGCCTTCCACGCCTTGTGCCACGCGGCGCAAGTACTGGCCGCAAGCGCCCGCTCATCATGGGGAACTTGTACCCACGCCTCTTGCGCTTTTTGCTTAGAAACCTTGTCAGGCCATGCTTTCCAAAAATCAGCAAAATCGACTTGTTTCTCGTTAGAGAAACTTCCCCTCCATCCTCCATCCTCCATCTGAATTGTGTTTTCTCCCTTTTGGGGAAATTGCCCTTCATCATCTTCGCCGATTGGGGGAGTGGGATCAGTTGGCGTATCGCCGTTGCCGGAACCAGACGCCTCTAGCCCTACATATTTCAGGATTTCATGCGGGCATGGGTGCAAGTCATTCGGAGATTTGGGGCGCTGGTGCTTACGAAAATTCCGAATAGCACCGTAATGCTTGCCATCAAATTCGTAACGCTTGATAAGCCCCTCGGCCTCCAGTTCGGAAAGCAGGGCGTTCATATCCACGTTGTCTGCGGGGTAGATGCGCATCTTAAGCGTCTTGGCCTTCCATGGGAAAAGGCCCTTGTCGTCAGCCTCAACGCCAAGCCCGATTAATAAGAGACGCGCCAAGGCCGAAACCTCTACGATATTCTCGTCAGTGAAGAAGCCGGGATGCACGGACCTAATGCGGGCCATTAGTGTGACCTCCTGTTTCTGGGGCGTCTTTTAATAGGGGGCGGGGGAAAACCATTTTTTCTTCGCCAGCCAAGTCTTTCGCCATGCGTTCTACTGCTGGAGACATGTCTTCTGGTGTCAGATACTGGTAAGCATCCACCATCTGAAATGTGTGCATATTGAAGTGCGTGGCGAGAATTGACGGGAAAGAGCCGTCCAATATCATTTCATCCTCAACCACAGAATGCCCGGGTATGTACTCTTCCACAATGCTCTCAACTTGAAAGTACAAGTCGTTCTGCAATTGGAGAAAAGCAACGCCGGGGCTAACTCTAAAAAATTCGCGTGACCCGTCGACGCGGGATTCGTGAAAGAACTCATGAGCACGCAACTCCATGCCTTCGCAGTCTGGGCTTAGGATGCTGAACTCCACCACAAACGGCGTAGGAACGCCTGTCTGCCAGAGTTCGTTTGCGCGCTGCTCTACACTGCGCGTTGTCCGGCCAATCTTGACCAGCCCCGGCATTGACGGATTGCTCATGATGTAAACGTAGCCTCTCACGACACCACCCCCCTGACCGGCACGTCTACGAGGATCGGACGCAGGGTGATCTGCACCCGGCCATGTGGCGGCTCTGCGCTGGAAATGATGGGTATGGCCTGCCGGAATATGCGGTCATCCACGCCGATGACGCTGGCGATGGTGTCGCGCCCGTACTTCATGCGGGCAATCAGGTTGTCGTCGTCATAGGCGTAGTTTGCGGGCGGATAGAACGTCATTTCTATGGTGATGCTGGCGTCCTCCATGCGGCGCACCTTCTGCTCCTTCATGACTGCCCAGACGGCGCGCTGATACGCTTTCTTCGCCTTGTTGATCGCACCCCAATGGGCGCGGCTGTTCGGGGACAGAAGCGCGGGCGGGAATGGCACAGAGAATGATTGCAGCTTGCCTTTGAGGGGGGCCATTTATCACCCCGACCACTTATAGGTTTGCGGCTCAGAGTCGGGCAAAAGGCCAGCGTCCATCGGGGCTAAGAACGGCTTGATCTTCGTGAATTGTGACCGCGATACAGCGGTCCCATCAGAAAGGCTGTAAGTCTTATCGTGGCCATCCCGGCAGGGTAGCGTTACGAGTACAGTTGATCCTGCTTTGACTCTTTGAAGTACCGATAATACATTCATTTCCGCCTCCTTTTTTGTGGGGTGAGTTCGGCACGCTTTTCGTGGAGGGCGCGCATTTCCTCCGGCAAAAGGCCGCGCTTCTTGGCTTGGGCCTCGTACCCATCCAGTTCGGCAATCGAGGTGATGCGCTTGATGTTCTTGACGCGGGTGTCCATCACGCCTCCATCCGGTACTGGGCAACGCGCTTGCCGGTGGGGGGGTCTCCACCATGTCGCGGGTAATGGTGTGGCCCTCTTGGCGAAGGTCGTAGATCCTGCCGCTGAGGCGAAAGCAGCCGTATTCGTCCAACGCCTCAATGGGCGTGATCGGCCTGCCTGCCTTGAGGTGGGCTAAGATTTGCTGGGTCTGTGAGTTCATGTCATTTCCCCGCTTCGAGGCGCGCCAGTGCCTTGTCGATCCGGGTACGCAGTTCGGTGGTTGCGTTTGATTTCGTCGCTTTGCAGGGGCACGGGGCGAACACCACGCGGTAGGTGTGGAGGTCACTGATGGGGAAGCGTATGACCGCCTCGTCGCCCTCTCTGCGGACTGAGCCGGGCATCATAATGGCAGATCATCGTCATCGAGGTCACGGCCCCCGCCGCTATCCTGCGACTGGCCATAGCCGCCCTGCCCGCTGTCCTGAGACTGTGAGCCGCCGCCGTCGCTACGCCCGTCCAGCATGGTCAGCGTGCCGCCGAAACCCTGAGCACGACTTCGGTGCTGTAGCGGTCCTGACCGGATTGGTCCTGCCAACGACGCGTCTGCAACTGGCCCTCGATATAGACCTTGCTGCCCTTCTTGAGGTACTGCTCCGCCACGCGGACAAGGCCCTCGGTGAAAATGGCGACCGAATGCCACTCAGTGCGCTCTTTGCGCTCGCCTGTGGATTTGTCCTTCCAGGTTTCGGACGTGGCGATGCGTAGGTTGGCAACTTTGCCGCCATTGCCGAATGTCCTGATTTCAGGATCGGCCCCCAGATTCCCCAGCAGGACAACACGATTAACGGAACCGGCCATCAGAATGTGCCTCCATGATTGTCGTGGAAATCCATGTCTGTTTTCCTCGCGGCTAAAAGGGATTGTAGGGTTCTACATCCAGACCAAATTTGCGCACATCGTCCTTGACGAACCCGCAGACTGTTTCCAGCACGTAGAATTTCCGACCGGGGTTCTGCCGGGCCAGCCGCTCTGCCTCGCGCTCGGCCTGCTCTCTTGTGTCGTGTTGAAAAGTGGCCGGGCCGTTGCCCTTCACCATCCAAAATGCATCGCTCATATCGTCTCCATGTGGTTGGTCCGCTGAAAAGCCCCCGGCACCGAAGCGCCGGGGAAGTTGACAGGGAGGGTATGGGGGCTTCTCAGCCAGCGGCTGCCCCCTTTCGCCGCGAGTAGGGCGCATGCGGTGCCCTCTGGCTGAGAATGAGTTGCGGTCCTGCGGAACCGCCCGGGGCATCCCGGCATTCCGCACTGGTCGTCTAAGGTGTAGGGGCAGTTGGGCTGGGGACAGGTGGTCAAGACAGCCCCCATGCGATCATGGTCAACGCCGCGACAGATGTTGCGCAGGCGATAACAGCCATCCGGCGCTTCGCCTGATTGATTGCCCTCTCCACGCAGGCATGGAGTTCTTTAGCCCGGGCCAGCGCCTCTTCGGCCTGCTCAATCTCCGTCGCAATGTGATAGAGCGTCTGGTTGTCGAAATGCGCTCCACCACCGCTTGCGGCGTAGACCCGGATGCGCTCTGCGGCTGTCAGTTCGGGCGTGGTCATTTCCACCACCTCCGGCCCATGGCCCCGTCTTGGTTCTCTGGCTTGGTACATGCGCAGGAAACCTCTGCTTTCAGGACGCGGCTGACGGCATTCAGAACGGCGGACTTTGACACCCCGAACCGCTCGCCAACCTCTTTCGCGGTCAGCCCTTCCGCTTCCCGCAGGTCGAGCATCATCAGGAGCCGCTCGTCGCTTGATCTGGGGATGTCAGGTGCGCTCATGCTACCCGCCTCGGGCCAACCGACTTCTTGATTTGCTCAAGTGTGCCTCTGGCTTCATCCGCTTCTTTCTTGAGGTCTTCCGCCTTCGCCGCTGCCTCCATGCAGTCGTTAATCGCGTCGGTCAGTTGTGCGGTAATCCGGGCGATAGCGCTGGCGACACGTTCCATTTCAGTGTTCACGCCAGACGGACCAAAGTTTTCCGCCCTGATATCCTCCACCCACTTACGCGGGACGCCCAGTTTGACGGCGATGGTGTTATCCGTCGCCTTGTCCACGTAACGGCTGTTGGCCTCGTCGTAATTTTCGTCAATCTCCCGGAAAATCTTCCGGCGTTCCGGGATTGTCATTTCACGGGGGGCTTCATCGGGCACCTTGTGAACCTCCTGACAGTTGGGGCAGGAGTGCCTGCCGTTTTTCTTGGGAAGCCAGCCTATTTGCCGGGCTTTCTTGAAAATGAATTCTTCGGGAAAGGCGGACCCTTGGTGGCTGGGGCCAAACTTCGCCACCTCTTCGCAGGTGTGGCACTCCATCAACTGGATCAGGACGTGGCACCCGTCCCTTATCTCGCGATCAATCCGAACGCCTTTAATGCTGGATACCAGCTTCATGCCGCGTCCTCGGGCTTCACTGCCGGCCCTAGGTCCTGCTCAGGCTGAATCCACCTGCCATCCCGCTGGATCAGGTTCCGCATACCGCAGGGGCAGCGCGGGTATCCCGGTTGCGGCCCGATGCAGTTGCAGGAAAATGATCCGCCAAGGTCGGTTGCGCTGAAATTGTGGAACTTCGACTTCATGCCGCGCCCCTCTTGATGGGCTGGACGTGGGCGGTCAGGCTGTCGCGCAGGTCACTGAGGGCTTGCATGCCTTCCTCGGCCTCGCGGATCGCCCCTGCGGTATGTCCGGCATCGGCAGACTGTGCGGCGCGGAGGGCGGCTGAGACGGCTTCCCCGGCCTCCTTGGAGGCAGCGCCAGACGCCTCGTAGATGCAGGCAGCGGCGCGCTCCTTGTCCGTCAGGCGGTTTGCCATGCGGCGGGTCACAGGGTAGCGCCCTGCCCCATCCTCCAGCGCAATCACGTCCTCCACAGGCCAGCCGAAGTCGCCATTGAGGCGACGCGACATGGTGCCCTTGCAGACGGTGGAGCCGTTGCGGGCGTTGATCTGTTCGCAGGCCGCGTCGAGGCTGTGATAGAAGCCGTCGATAAGCGCCTGCATGTGGCTGTTGATGATGGCTCGATGGTTCATGGCAACCCTGTTTTCTTTGTGTCTGGGTCGCTGCGGCGCACATTTGAAGCATGGCAGCGGTTATGGTCATCTTCTGTAATGGAAAGCGCCGAGTGTACGGAGGCGCTTCCCCTGTTCAGGCTGCGTCGTCGGACGCGGCCACATCAAACGGCAGGAAGTGCGCCGGAGCGAGAGTCACGCCTTGCTCCCGCGCCTTCTCCCAGATCAGAGTTTTCTGTGCGTCTGGGATACTGCCGCGCACCTTCCACGATTGGACGGTGGACGGCTCTTTCCCGATAGCTGCCGCCATGGGTCGGACCCCTCCGAACGCTTCGATGATGTGGTTTACATAGGTCATGTCCGCATCATGCGCACAAAGCGGACAAAATGCAAGCGCATATTGCGGACATACTTCCGCGCGGTTTTGTGCGCAATCTGAGCGCATGGAAAACGCTGATGCATTGAGGAACGCGGTAAAGAGTATCCGCGAAAGAGCTGGGCTGTCAGTAAGGGCAATGGCGGCCCATCTTGGCATGAGTCCGTCCGGTTACAGCCATTATGAGCAGCGGATAAAGGATAAGTCCCTACCTCCGAAGATTGCAGCCTCCATCGCAAATGTGGTGGAGCCTCTAGGGGTGCCGCGCGAAGAGGTCTATGATCTGACGTTGGGCGAAATAAGAGACCACTCAACCTTCAACAGCGTTCTGCCCACTAGGATCGAAGCGGATGCCCCTGCAGAAAACGGGCAGTCACTGGTTCCTGTTTACGATGTTTCCGCGAGTGCGGGGTTTGGGGCGCTTGTGGACTACGAAGAACAGACGCACAGCCTCGCCTTCCCGCCTGACTACTTGAAGCGCCTGACCAGCAGCCCCCCGCAAAACCTCGCCATCATCAGCGTCAAAGGCGAAAGCATGGAGCCGACGCTTGTGGATGACGACATTGTGCTGGTCGATATGTCCAAGACGCACATGGGCTTCGAGGGTCTATTCGTGCTGCGCCACAACGACACGCTACTGGTCAAGCGGGCCGGGATGGCGGCGAAGAGCGGGCACGTCATGCTCATCTCCGACAACAAGGCCTATCCGCCCGTGGAAGCCGCCTTGGCCGATCTGAACGTCATCGGGAAGGTGCTTTGGTACGGGCGGAAGGTGTGAATGTGGCGTGGAGGTGAACTCGAACCAACGATAAGGGAAAATGAGAAATGATGGTTTTGTATGATGCGCCCACGATCAGGTTAAGCCGTAGGCGCGACGAAGATGGCGCTAATGAGTGCATGGTGATCCGCGCCACGATCCCGACCCTGCCCGAAACCGAGATGGACATCTTCGGTACCGTAGACTGGGCGGTTATTGCGCAAATGCCTTTTGTGCCCGATACTTCTTTTGAACAGATTGAAGAGCAAGCGCGACAGTCTCTTGTTGAAAATCTACGCGCCGTCGCAGATGCCATAGAAGCAAGGCGATATTCCCGGCAAGGATCGCCAGATTCAGCAGGGTGATCAAAGCAAGCACAACCATCGGAAATTCCTCATGATACGAAACAGCCCGCCCCGTGCGGGCTTTTCTATGCGAATCGTATAGCACGCCTGCTCCGGTGTGAACGCTAAATAAGTACAACGTGCGCATTTTGCGCTTGACCTATCGTTCGCATCATGCGTACACTCTCCCCATACCGCTCATCAGCGAATGGGAGAGACACATGACTGACGCATTTCGGATCAAGCTAGCAGAGAAGGCCGTTGAGCGCGTTTATCGAGGCCCTCACGGCCCGGCCCGTGAAATGTGCAAGGTCCTTTGCCGCGAATGTCCCTTCAAGAGATCTTCGGCCCCCGGCTATCTCGGAATCTGTTCGGGCGACCCTTGGGAGTTCCTGACCTCGGCAGGACATGGAGAGATTCCCCTACCCTGTCACATGCGGGTCAACTGGTCCAGTGCGCGGGCGCAGGAACAGGCGCAGACAGCGCACGTCTGTCGCGGCTACCTGACCATGCTCCGTAACGAGTGCAAGCGTCCCCGCAATCCTGAGTTGGCGGTGTTGGTGGAGCAGGTTGTACCGGATCGGGACGCGGTATTCGCGAACCGTAACGAGTTCATGCTGCATCACAACGACCCCGAGCTTGCAACGAGTTTTCGCAACGCCTTTGCGGAACGAATGTAATGGGAGAAGAGAACCGGAAGACATGGACCCCGTGCCTTGACCTGCGCTTGGACCTATCAGGACATGAACGTTCTGCCAGTCCACGTCGCCGCCCGGCTGCGCACGATCTATCGCCGCATTATTCGTCACACAAACATGGGGGCCGTGTAATGAAACTGCCCGAGTTCACCTACATCGTTTTCGTCCAGTGGCCTGACCGCACCGAAGCGCTCACCATGGAACACGGCCCTGACCGCTCCGACGCCTTCGATGCGGCCGCCGAAGCCTTCGAAAAGTACGGTTGCGAGGTCCGCGTTGAGTGCATCGAACGCAACGACCGGGGCGCGGCTATCGGTGTCTCCGATGCCACCGCCGTTTTCTTCGCAGAGCGCAACATCGACCCCAACCGCTGGGCCAAGTGTGAAACCTGCGGCCATGAGGATTGCGATTGCGATGCAGCCTACGACGCACGTCAGGCTGAATGGGGGGATGCGGCATGAGCCTGATCGACAAGATCAAGCAAGATCGCGAGGCAGGCACGCCGGGGTATTGGCAGTGGAATGACCCAAAGTATTTCGCAGTTGGTCACGGCACTTTTTCAGAAATTGCGGTCTACGCTCCCGGAAATGCCCATCCATGGAGAATGGCAGAGGTAGTCGGTCCTGATGATGAAACTGCTATTGCCAACGCCCGCCGCATAGCCCGCGTCCCTGAGATGGAGACCGCGCTGTTGGCCGCTGATGAACTCGCTGCCGAGATGGACCGACTGATGCCGGTTATCGCGCAGACCATCGAATTCCACGGCTTGGGTACCCCTTATGGGATTGCCACCGCGAACAAGGCGCGCGCCACCCTCTCTGCCTACCGTAAAGCAATGGGGGATGCGGCATGAGCGATACAGCAGTCAGCAGGCACCCCACCCCGCGCGAGATACGCGAACAGATCGAACGCAAGTTTGCCGAGGACTTTCGCGCCCATCCCATCGGGGGAGATGAGCCATTCATCCCCACGCGCGCACTCACGCTGATGCGCGAGACCATTTCCGAAGCATGT
>NZ_LWGH01000315.1:0-11026 GCF_001635395.1 Sulfitobacter sp. HI0129
ACCTGCGCGAGCCACCGGTTGCCCCGGACGCGCATGTCTTCCCACGCGGCTTTACCGCCCTGTTCGGGAAGACCCTGCAACAGGTTACCGAGCCGGTTCAGCCAGCGCGAGGGGACGGTTTCCGCTTCGTCCGACCGCAGGGACCGGCTGAGCACAACCTCGGGCGCGGCGATGGCCTGTTGATAGTCATGCGCGGAAAGCCCGATCCGCCGTTCCGGCAAAAGCAAACCCGCGTCGAGCCGCATCTGGCGGTTCAGCCACGGGTCCGGTGCCGGGGCTTCGGGCCAGACACCATCGTTCAGCCCGCCGAGAATGACCAGATCGGCCCCCTGTACGCGCGCTTCGAGCGTGCCCCAGATCATCACGTCACTGCGTGGCGCGTCCCTGTCCCGAACCTCTTCCTGCGACAGCAGGGCGCCCAGCAGATCGGCGTAATCGCCCGGCCCCATCATTCCGCCGTGGATCGCTTGTTCCTGCAGGTTCGTCATGCAGCCCAGCGCTTTCTGTCCGGCCTTCTTCTGCCACAGCTCGCCCGCCTCCGGCCCGTCCTGCCCTGCAGCGAGGCGGCTGGCCAGATCGAGGTGGAGCGCCACCCATTCGGTGAGCGGTCGTTCCCCCTGGGTCTTCCGTCCGGTCAGGGTGGCTGCCACCCAGTCCGCCCAGCGCGTGAAAGAAACAGGGTCCTCCAGACCTTCCGCCGCGGTTTCCGCCACGCCGTGCAGACCGGCGGCGTCGGGGTAGGGCAGGCCCGTGCGACGGATCGCCATTTCCAGCCGCTGGGTGTGCAACTGGTGATAGCCGCGATCCGCCCCGCTGTGGGTCAACGGGTGCTTGAGCAGCGTCAGCAGGCCCTCGGCATCCAATGGCTCTGCCAGCAGGGCTGCGACATGGCGCAGGAACCGCCCCGGGGGCGAAAGCTGCAGCGGCGTACCGGCGCTGTCATCCGGCAGGATGTCCCACCGATCCAGCGCCGAGGTGACCTGCCGTGTCAGCATCCTGTCAGGCGTGATGAGCGCTGCCGTCTTTCCTTCGTCCACCGCCTTGCGCAGTCGCAAAGCGATGGCGAGCGCCTCTTTGCGGGGGGTATCCGCCTCGATCAGGGTGAGATCCCGCGTCGCACCGGCGATATCTTTCAATTTCGGCCCCTCTGTCAGCCAGGCGTGGGTGACGGGGGCCGGGCGCAGCGACAGCGAAACCAGCGCATTGCGTGCGGTACTGGGCGGCTTGGTCCCGGCCCATCGGCGGACCGCCGCGCTGGGCAGTTGCAACTGCCGGATCAGGTGATGAAAGCGGTATTGCGGATGATCCTGTGACAAAAGCTGGTCATCCAGCGCGTTCCAGATCGCGGTCGGCATCTCGAAATCGAAACCGGGCAGCACCACCGCGCCCTGCGGCAAACGCGCGATCGCCTCCATCAGCAGTGCCGTGGTCCCGCGGGAGCCGGTCGATCCGGCGAGGATGACGGGATGGGCGGGGGGCGCTTCCCGCCAATGGGCAATGATCCGTTCGACAAGCTGGCGCTGCCTCGCTTCGCTGTCGGGCAGGGTGTCTTCGGCGCGAAGGTAGGCATCGGCGATCTGCAAAAAACGCTGGGTCCGTTCCCAGTGGCCCGACTGAACCGACAGGTCGAGCGCCGCGATATCCGCAGCAGTCACGCCTTCTCCCTGCATCTCATCCAGCAGGGCGGCGAGCGAATCCGACAGCCCATAAAGCGAGGAGCGCGGCGCGATTTCGGGCGCCGCCTCCAGCAGGCCGCCGATCAACCTGGTCAGTTCCAGTCGCCGTCGCAGGGGCGGCACGGGCGGCGCGGCGGTGATGCCGGGCACCAGCCCGTCCAGTTCCGTTACCAGCAGGACGCGCGGCAGCAGCCCCGGGGGGCCCGCATCGAAAAGAGCGCGCAACCGGCGGCGCATGCGGGTGGTGTTGACGAGGAGATCCACCCGCGCCATCGCGTGCGGCGGCTGCCCCGCCATCCTGTCGCGCAGCCCTTCGACCAGTTCGGCGGGAAAATCCACGCCCGGCGCGATGCCAAAGACGCGCGGCTCGGCAGAAGGCTCAAACATGGGTGTTTGCCAGCATCCGCTCGGCCAGTTCTATGCCTTCCGGCTGGCCCACGTCACACCATTGGCCGGGGTAGGGGATACCGTAGAGCCGCCCTTCGTCCAGCATCATGTCCCACAGCTTGTTGAGTGAGAATTTGGGCTCGTCGATCCGGTGCAGCCCCTCCGTCCGGACGATCTGGATGCCGCCGTAGATATGACCCGGCCCGCGCCGGAGCTTTCCGCCGTCGTCCGGAATGAAATCCCCCGATCCGCTGTGCCCCACTGCATGATCGCGCGGCACCAGCATCAAAAGCCCGTCCATGCGGCGCGGATCCCAAGCCGCGCGCAAAAGCGCCAGCGGGTTGGGGCCGGCCCAGATGGCATCGGTGTTCATGGTGTATACCGGGCCGTCCCCCAGCCGGGGCAGGGCATTGCGCAGGCCGCCCCCGGTTTCGAGGATATTCGGCGTTTCCAGCACCGTCGCGACGCCGCGCGCCTCCAGATGATCCTCCAGAATTTCGGGTCTGTAATGCAGGTTAGCGACGATTTGCCGGGGTCCGACCGCGAGGGCCAGTTCAAGCGCATGATCCACCAGCGGCTTGCCCGCCACCGGAATCATGGGCTTGGGGCGGTCCTGGGTGAGCAGCTTCATCCGCGTGCCGAAACCGGCGGCGAACATCATTACAGCGTCGGGAGTGTCGCGCATCGGCTTTTCAGGCTTTCGAGTCGGTCTGGCGTCGGGTCGGGCAGGGCGGGGCGCAGGATACGCTTGAGTTCGGCAAGGTCGGGATGATCGAGATTGCGCTGAAGATAGGACCACACCCGCGCGATCATGTCGATGTATTGGGGTTTCCCGTCGCGCTGGCAGAGCCGCACGAACAATCCCAATATCCGAAGGTTCCGTTGCATGCCAAGCAAGGCGTAATCCCGGGCGAAGTCTGTCGTGTCCCGCGATGTATGCTCCGTGTAGCGGGCGATCATCTGCGTTTCAATCGCCGTGGGGACATCCCGCCGTGCGTCCTGCAGGATCGAGACGAGGTCATAGGCGGGATGCCCTCGCAGGGCATCCTGAAAATCCAGCAGTCCGACCCGCGCCACGCCATCACGTTCCGGCAGCCACAGAAGGTTTTCGGCGTGGTAGTCCCGCAGGATCAGCACTTTTTCCTTCGCGGCGAGCCTGTGGACCATCGGGGCCAATGCCGCTTCGAAATCCGCTTTTGCCTTGGGGGAGGGCGCATACCATTCGAACGCCGGTGCGGTCATTTCGATCAGCCAGTCTGCGTCGCAGGGGGGCACCTCGGGGACCGGCAGGGCGTGCAGGGCCACCAGCAGGTCGGTCGCCGCCCGATAGAGCGGTTCCTGCCGGTCCGGATCGGCATTCATTTCACGGGCGAAGAGCGCATCGCCGAGGTCTTCGAGCAGCAGCAACCCCTGCTCAGGCGCGGCGGCCAGAATGGCGGGTGCCGATAGCCCGTGGGAGGTTAGATGTTCGGCGATTGCGATGAAGGGGCGCGTATCATTGCCCTGGCCTGCCGGCGCGTCCATCAGGATCGCCCGCCGCCCATCGCCCATCATCAGCCGCAGGTATCTGCGGTTGGAGGCATCGCCCGCGATGACGTTGCGCCGCGCCTGTTCCCAGCCGGTACGGGCGAGGAATGCGTCGATCCGGTTGGCGTCTTCATCCTTCATCTGCGCCAGCCCGCCAGCTTGTCATTCCATTTCGCGGCGTTCCATTCCGCGCGCAGATCGCGCGCGCCGAGGTCATCCGCCATCGTGAATGACAGGTGGAGCGCATCTGAGGGCGCGATTTCCGCCAGACGGTCCGGCCATTCCACGAGGCAGATCGCGCTTTCGAATGCCTCGGCGAGGCCCAGTTCCTCAATCTCATGGGTGGAGGTGATGCGGTAGAGATCGGCATGCCAGACCGGCCCAAGCCTGCTGTCATAGGTCTGGATCAGGGTGAACGTGGGGGAGGGTACGTCTTCGGGCACCGGCAGGATCGACTGGATCAAGGCGCGGGCGAAATGGGTCTTCCCGGCGCCAACATCCCCTTCGAGCAGGATGACATCGCCCGCTTCAAGCTGCGGGGCAAGGGTGCGCGCGCGTTCGGCGGTCGCTTCGGCATCGGGGAGGGAGAGGGTGATCTGGCGGTCCGTCATGCGCCGAAGGTATCGCCGTGACGGACAGCCGCAAGCGCTATCGCGCGTCCTATTCCCGCTATTCGGCGGCGGCCATTCCTGGGTTTTCCGGCGCGGTGATACCGGCGGCCCCGCGGAACCGCGCGAGCGTCATACCGGGGACGATTTGCCGAACCTCGCAGGTCAGCACGCGTTCATCCGTCAGCCGCAGGCGAAAGGCCCGCATACGGGGGCCGCCAAGGTCCAGCAACTGAGTCTCGACCTGTTCCCAAGGGGCGGGCGTTGTCGTGCCGCGCCGCCATATCGCAACGGAATCCGCCACGGTGATATCGACAAAGGTGCTTTCGGGCATGAGGCCCCACATTGTCCTGTAGGCCGCATTGCAGAACATCATGATGCCCGACGACGAAAAGACCGCGAAACCGTCTTCCACCACGTCGAGCAGGGCCTGCCCCATTTCAAGCTCGGCCCTGTAGTTCCGCGTCAGGGCGACTTCGGCGCTGATGTCTTCGATCAGAAATGCGATGGCGCCGTCCGGATGGGGGCGGCCCTTCACCCTGTAGGTCTGCCCGGATTCGAGCGACCATGTTTCCTCGTAGCGCCCGTCGGTCGCGGCGGCGATCACGCCCGCGATTTTCTGGCGCCAGCCGAAATAATCCTTTGGCTCCGGCATGCGGCGGTTTTCGCGCAACTGGTCGAAGAACGACAGGATCGTGGGCCGTGCGGCAAGGAACTCCGCCGGGAGCGATGTGAGGTCGACGAGCGCGGGATTGAACAGGGCCAACTGGCCTCTGCGGTCGAAAATGGCCAGCCCGATGGAAAGATGGGCGAAGGTCTTGGCAAGGGTCTGGACGAAGTTGCGCTGGGCCAGTTCAGCCTCTGCCACCGCGCTGACGCAGGTGGCGTGATAGATCGTGATGCCGTCTGCGGTGGCGCTGCACGTGATGTCGTACCAATCCGGTGGCGCGGCAGGGTCCAGCACCAGCTTCACGCGCTTTTGCGCGGTCGCCATATCCGGATCGAAGAGCGGTTTCGCCTCGTCACCGTCCTGCCGCCGGGCCAGCAGCGCATCATAGGCGGCGTTGCGCCAGATGATCTGCCCGTCGCAGGTTTCTTGCCAGATCGGATGGGGGGCTGAGTCGAGTGTCTTTTGCAGGATCTCCGCCCGGTCCTGGATGCGCGCGATCTCTTCGGGGGACGTATCCGTCGCCGTGACATCGTTGAGCAGGCGGACCCAGCAGTTCGGCTCCTCCCATTCGAGTTCTATGCGCCGACGGTCCGCGGGATCGCGCGCCTCGATGAAAGAGCGGCCGCGCAGCCCTTCGGCGAAGGTTTCCGGCAGGTCCGGAAAGCCCGGCTCCATCCGGTCGCGGAAGCTTCTCCAATCATGCGCCCCGGGTACAAGGCCGAAGCGGGAAAGCGCGATGGGGCTGGCGTGATGCAGGACGCCGGACTGGAACAGTAGCTCTATGGGCGGATCGCCGGGCTTGCGCAGCGGTGCGCAGCGGGGCGCGCTGCGGCCGAACCACCACAGGCCCGACAAGGCAGTGGCGGCTGAGACCGAGATAACGATAAGGGCGTCGAGGACGGACACGGAAAACACCTGTTTGCTGGCGTCTCCGTTAATCATTTGCCGAATTAGTTAACGTACTCTTAATAATGCTGAACTAATTTTTACCCCGCCCATGGGTCATGCAAGGATACGCCGGTTCTGTCCGATGGGTGAATGGGCCTCCGCCGCCTTGGGACTGATCTTTTCGCGGGGCCAGACGACCTCCACGATCGCGCCGCGCCCCGGTGTGCCAATGCCATCGGTTGCAGCCTCGGCGCGCCCGTTGGCGAACCTCAGCTGGGCGCCGCTTCGTTCCAGCAGCGTCTTGGCGATGAAAAGCCCGAGCCCCATCCCTTCGTAGCCCGGTCTGCGTTTCAGGCGGTTGAGCCGCCGGTGCCGCACATAGGGATCCCCGATCCGCCCCAGTACCTGACTGGAAAACCCCGGACCGTCATCGACGATCCGCACGGTTATATAGTCCTCTGTCCAGCTGGCGCTGATCTGGACATTGTGCCGCGCGAAATCGACGGCATTCTGCACGAGGTTGCGTAAACCGTGGATGATCTCCGGCTTGCGAATGATGCTGGGTTGTTCGGGAGGCGCGCCTTCGGCGGGGGTCTGATCGAACAGCACCTGCTTGCTGCGTTCCAGATGGGGTTCGGCGGCTTCGGTCAGAACGGCCATCAACGGCGCGTGTCTGAGATGCAGATCGTCCTTCCCCGCGCGGCCCATGTCCCGCAGGATATCGCGGCAGCGGTCCGCCTGCTGGCCGATCAGGGCCGCGTCTTCCGCCAGTTCGGGGTGATCCGACAATTCGTCCAGCAATTCGGCGCTGGTCAGCTTGATGGTGGCAAGGGGCGTGCCCAGCTCATGTGCCGCCGCTGCGACCACGCCGCCAAGGTCAGTCAGCTTCTGTTCACGGGCCAGCGCCATCTGGGTGGCGGCAAGCGCATCCGCCATGGAATGGATTTCCGACGTGACCCTGCGGGAATAGGCGCTGGTGAAGATCACCGCGATAACAAGCGCGATCCAGTTTCCGAAAACAAAGATCTCTGGCATCCGCAGCGTCTGGCCGTTTTCACGGACCAAGGGGAAATGGATTTCGGCCAGCAGCGTCACCAGCAGGATCGCCGTCCCGCAAAGCACCACGGTCGACCGCAGGCTGAGCGCGGTGGCAGAGATGGTGACAGGCCCCAGCAGCAACAGGGCGAAAGGATTGTTCAGACCGCCCGTCAGGAACAGCAGGAAGCCCAGTTGCAGCAGGTCGAACATGACCATGGCGAGGTTTTCGCGCTCCGACAGGCGCTTGTTTTCGGGAAAGACGAAGCTTGCGATCAGGTTGCCGATCACGCTTACCCCGATGGCGAAATAGGCCAGGCCCCATTTAAGCTGCAGATCATAGACCGTCTGCGCAAAGGTAATCGCCGTCAGCTGCCCGATGATTGCCACCCAGCGCAGCAGGATCATCGTTCTCAGCCGAATCCAGTTGGCCCGTTTGCGGCTGCCCACGGGGCGAATGGTTTCCTGCGTCATCTTGGGATCACCGTGATCTTCTTTACTTCGTCTGCCGGATGATAGCCCAAAGGTCCGTGAAGAGACGAATAATCTCGTTTCGTTCAGTGACAAATCGGCCCATACCTGTTGGCACGCCCCATCCTGGCGGTATTCTCGCGGGTGGAGAGTTTGACCTGCGGGAGGGTCGGGCCATATGCAACCTCAAGAAGACCCAGCCTATCAATATGAGCGGGAAAGATGATGGCGATGTTGGATGAAAGCGATCTCGGCCCTGATCCGAGCCTGTTGTTGGTCGATGATGATGAACCGTTTCTCAAACGGCTTGCGAAAGCGATGGAAAAGCGTGGGTTCAGCGTGGAAACCGCCGGTTCTGTCGCGGCTGGCCGGGCCATCGCAACAGCGCGACCCCCGGCCTATGCCGTGGTCGATTTGCGGCTCGAAGATGGCAACGGCCTCGATGTGGTGGAGACCCTGCGAGACAAACGCCCCGACGCGCGGATCGTGGTGTTGACGGGGTATGGTGCCATCGCGACGGCGGTGGCGGCAGTCAAGTTCGGGGCAACCGATTACCTGTCAAAGCCCGCCGATGCAGATGACATCACGAATGCGCTGCTGGCCAACGGCGATACGCTTCCGCCGCCGCCCGAAAATCCGATGAGCGCCGATCGTGTCCGCTGGGAGCATATCCAGAGGATTTATGAGCTCTGCGACCGCAACGTTTCAGAAACCGCGCGGCGGCTGAACATGCATCGCCGCACGCTTCAGCGTATACTGGCAAAACGCTCGCCGCGCTGAACCTCTCCGGTCAGAGCTCGTATCGTTTCCAGACCTTGTCGACACGCCTGCCATCGCCCAGCGGGCTGTCCGGCAGCAGCCGGTAGGTCTCGAACCCGCGGCTTTGGTAATAGGCCATGCCCCCGGAATTGTCGGCGCGGATGATCGCGTGGATATGGGTGTAGCCCATGTCCTTCGCTGCCTTACGCGTCTCTTCGAACAGTGAAGAGCCGATGCCGATGCCGGTTTCCCCGATCCTGACGAAGGTCGCCACGTCCACACCGCCCTCAGGCAGATCGGGATGCGGTTCGATCCACTGGAACCCCATCAGCGTTCCTTGGGTATCTTCCGCCAGATGCCATGCGGCCCCCGGCAGGCGCATCCGTTCGCGGAGTTGCGCGGTTGTGACCGGGTCGACCATCGCTGTCGTTCCGCCCTTGGCGATGATCGCGTTCAGCAACTCCGCCATGGGCGCCGCGTCCAGCGCACCGGCCCGGCGAATGTGGATCACGACATGTCCCGCAACAGGGTGGCGTGCCTGTCGGTGAAGGCGCGCCGGGTTTCGACGGGCGGGCGCAGCACGATGTCCAACCCCTCGACCAGCGCCGGGTCGGGCCGCCCGAAAAAGCGGGTCGATTCCGCTTCGGAAAAGCCGGCGATCTGGGTGGCTTCCATCCACGCGCTCACCCGGTCGGCTTTCTTGATCTGCTGTTTGACACGTACGGGAAGGCTGGCGGGCAGGCCGAACCGCAGGTGAACCGCCGCGGTAAGCCGGTCGTCCAGCGCGCGGTAGCCCGGGCCAACGGCCGCCTTCACCGGCGAGATCATATCGCCGATCACGTATTCCGGAGCGTCGTGCAAAAGCGCGGCGAGCCGCCATCTGGCCGGGGCGCGGGGGGCGATGCGCCCGAATACCGTTTCCACCAGAAGCGAGTGTTCGGCCACGGAATAGGCATAATCCCCGTGGGTCTGCCCGTTCCACCGGGCGACGAAGGCGAGACCATGGGCAATGTCCTCGACTTCGATATCCACCGGCGTCGGGTCCAGAAGGTCGAGCCTGCGACCGGAAAGCATGCGTTGCCATGCGCGGGGTGTACGAGTCATCTGCAGTTCGTCCTTTGCGTGAGGTCCTGTTTAGCGGCGATGGATCACCGGGAAAAGCAGGCTGCCCCTTTGGCCTCGAAGGCACAGTCAGACCGGGCGGGCAGGCGATTCGGAACCACCCGCGCCTAGGCGCGTTGATGAGGGGAAGGAGAAACCCATGAAACCGCTTTTCGTTACCGCATTTGCAGCCCTCACCACCCTTTCGGTTACCGGTTCCGCATCTGCGCAGGAAGTCTGCATGCCGACCCACGAAATGCGCGCCGCGCTGATCGATTGGTATGGCGAACGGCCCGTAAAGGGTCAGGATCAGGGCAACACACAGCTTTGGGTTTCCGATGCAACCGGCACATGGACCATCCTCAAGACGCTGTCCGACGGCAACTCCTGCGTCGAAGCGCAGGGCGAAGACTGGATGGCCGGCATGGCGAACGAGCGCATCTTCGCGGCGCTGGCGGATTGATCCCGCTCAGTTGAGTAGTCTCTTACAAGGTGATAGGCGGCATCCAAGCTGATCTTTAGAGGTGCTGCATGGCCAAGGACTATATCGTAAAAGACATCAATCAGGCGGCCTATGGCCGCAAGGAACTCGACATCGCCGAGACCGAAATGCCGGGTCTCATGGCGCTGCGCGAGGAATATGGCGACAGCAAGCCGCTGAAAGGCGCGCGCATTGTCGGCTCTCTGCATATGACAATCCAGACGGCGGTTCTGATTGAAACGCTGACGGCGCTGGGCGCTGATGTGCGCTGGGCGTCCTGCAACATCTTCTCCACCCAGGACCATGCCGCCGCCGCGATCGCGGAAAGCGGTGTGCCGGTTTTCGCGGTGAAGGGACAGACGCTGGAAGAGCATTGGGATTACCTCGACAAATCCTTCATGTTCGACGAAGGCCCCAACCTGATCCTCGACGATGGCGGCGATGCGACGCTCTACGTGCTTCTGGGTGCGCGGGCGGAAGCGGGCGAAGACATCATCCCTGTTCCTCAGTCCGAAGAAGAGACTGTCATCAAGGCGCAGATCAAGAAGCGCATGGAAGCCTCCCCCGGCTGGTTCACCAAGATGCGTGACCAGATCAAGGGCGTGTCGGAAGAAACCACGACAGGCGTGAACCGGCTTTATCAGCTGGTGCGCGACGGGCAGCTTCCCTTCCCCGCGATCAACGTGAACGACAGCGTGACCAAGTCCAAGTTTGACAACAAATACGGCTGCCGTGAATCGCTGGTGGACGGTATCCGCCGCGCCACGGACACGATGATGGCGGGCAAGGTTGCCGTGGTCATGGGCTATGGCGATGTCGGCAAAGGCTCTGCCGCGTCCCTGCGCGGGGCCGGGGCCCGCGTGAAAGTGACGGAGGTCGATCCGATCTGCGCGCTTCAGGCCGCGATGGACGGCTATGAGGTGGTGCTGCTGGAGGATGTGCTGGATACCGCCGATATCTTCATCACCACCACCGGCAACAAGGACGTGATCCGCCTCGAGCATATGCGCGAGATGAAGGACATGGCGATCGTCGGCAACATCGGCCATTTCGACAACGAAATTCAGGTTGCCGCACTGAAGAACCACAAGTGGACGAACATCAAGGAACAGGTGGACATGATCGAGATGCCGAACGGCAATCGTCTGATCCTGCTGTCCGAGGGGCGTCTTCTGAACCTCGGCAATGCCACCGGGCACCCGTCGTTCGTGATGTCCGCCTCCTTCACCAACCAGGTGCTGGCACAGATCGAGCTTTGGACCAAAGGCGACGAGTACAAGAACGAAGTCTATATCCTGCCCAAGCATCTCGACGAAAAGGTCGCGCGCCTGCATCTCGACCGGATCGGCGTGAAACTCACCAAGCTCGACCCGGAGCAGGCCGCCTATATCGGCGTGTCCCCCGAGGGTCCCTTCAAGCCGGA